>NZ_JAUONW010000045.1:0-27275 GCF_030546345.1 Caloramator sp. CAR-1 | reverse complement strand
TCTTTAACTACCTCAACAAGTTTTGTAAAATCCCATTCTTTTGACAGCATTTCTTCTACATTTTTTATTAATTTAGTAGTGAAATTTATTAAATGTTGTTGTATAATATCATGTTGTATAATATTATTCAAAAGAGACACCCCCTTATTGATTTGTGTTTTTTCCACTTTTTATTTTACCACAGGGGTTGTCTCTTTTAAATTTTTTGTCCTTTTTCGTCCTACAATAATTTTACACTATGATCGGCCTCTTTTAAATTTTTAAAAAACTTTAAACGTGGTATAATATAATAATGTATTTGAAAATCGCAATATTAGGAGGATTAGATATGCTACTTAAGGAAGGAGAAGACGGGGTCAAAATTTATAGACTTCAGCCGGTTCAGATTTTAGCCTTAGGTTTTGCAGCTGTGATTTTAATTGGGGCGCTTTTATTAAAACTTCCAATTTCATCTGCCGATGGTAATGCAACGCCCTTTTTAGATTGCCTATTTACAGCTACATCCGCTGTGTGCGTAACCGGACTTGTTACACTTGATACCGGAACCCACTGGAGTTTGTTTGGTCAAGTTATAATACTTTTACTTATTCAGATTGGTGGACTTGGCTTTATGACCTTTGCAACCATGTTTGCAATAATTCTTGGAAGAAAGATAAGCCTAAAGGAAAGGCTTATAATGCAGGAGGCCTACAACGCCTTTAATATTCAGGGTATAGTTAAGCTTGCAATTTATGTTATGGGGATAACCTTTTCAATAGAGGGGTTAGGCGCTATTCTATTATCTACCCAATTTATTCCACAATACGGCTGGAAAAGAGGAATTTATTACGGCATATTCCACTCAGTATCCGCCTTCTGCAATGCCGGGTTTGATCTTATAGGTGGATTTAGAAGCTTAACGCCCTATACTGAAAATGTGGTTATAAACCTTACAGTTATGTCACTTATCGTAATTGGCGGTTTAGGTTTTGGTGTTGTTACTGAAATTATTAACAATAGAAATTTTAAAAAGCTCTCTTTACATTCGAAGGTGGTTATATTTGCAACTACAATTTTAATAGTTACTGGTGCGGTAGCCTTTTTTATACTTGAATACAATAATCCTAAGACTTTAGGAGCTTTATCTTTTAAGGGTAAAATTTTATCAAGTCTATTTGCATCCATAACTCCAAGAACGGCTGGATTTAATACCATAAATCTTCCGGATATGACAACAGCAAGCAAGTTTTTAACTATAATTCTTATGTTTATAGGTGCATCCCCAGGCTCAACGGGTGGCGGTATAAAAACCACAACAGCGACATTAATTTTAATGATAGTTTTAGCCGTTATAAAAGGTAGAGAGGATACCGAAATATTTGAAAGAAGGATTCCAAAGGAACTTGTTTATAGAGCAGTTGGAATAACATTTATAAGCTTTATGTTGGTTATTTTTGTTACGATGGTTCTTTCCATAACACAGCAGGGAGAATTTATGGAGTTTATGTATGAGGCAACATCAGCCTTTGGAACGGTAGGTTTAAGCCTTGGTTTAACAACCAGACTCGATGCTATAGGTAAGTTAATAATAATATTTACCATGTATTCGGGAAGAGTAGGACCACTAACTCTTGCCCTTGCCTTTGCAAGAAAGCAGCTGATGGCAAGCAAGGCTATAAAATACCCAGAGGATAAAATACTGGTAGGATGATTAGGAGGATTGTTATGAAATCTAAGCAATTCGTAGTTATTGGACTTGGAAGATTCGGCTCAAGCGTTGCTAAAACCCTTTATTCCCTTGGCAACGAAGTTTTGGCTATAGATAAGGACGAAGAGACTGTTCAAAATATATCCGACTTCGTAACCCATGCCGTTCAGGCAGATGCTACAGATGAATCCACAATAAGATCCTTAGGTATTAGAAACTTTGACGTTGCAGTTGTAACGATAGGTTCAGATATTCAATCGAGCGTTATGGTAACTCTACTTTTAAAGGAGCTTGGAATAAAATACGTTATAGCAAAGGCCCACAATGATCTTCATGCAAAGGTGCTTTACAAGATAGGTGCTGATAGGGTTGTATTCCCTGAAAGGGATATGGGGGTTAGAGTAGCCCACAACCTTTGCACATCGAATATCCTCGATTTTATAGAACTGTCACCGGACTACAACATAATTGAACTTACGGCAATTGAAGAATGGCATAATAAATCCTTAAGAGAGCTCGATATGAGAAATCAATATGGATTTAACGTTATGGCAATAAAGAGGGGCAAGGAGATTGATGTCTCCCCGGGTGCAGATGATGTTATAAAACCGGGAGATGTGCTTGTTGTGATATCCACAAACGAAAACATTAGAAAATTTGAAAACGAAAAATTAAGGTAGGATGTTTATGTTAGGGAAAAATAATCCTTTAATAAAGGAGTCTTTAAAGTTAAAGCAAAAAAAATATAGGGATGAGCTAAATAAATTTTTAATTGAAGGTGTTAGATTTGTTGAAGAGGCTATTAAGGAAAATTTTGTAGAGTATATTTTTTATTCGAACAAAATCCTTGATTCAAAGTATTCATATATTTTGGACTGGGATGTCAAAAAATATGAAGTTAATGAGGATGTAATTAAAGAACTTTCAGATACTGAAAATCCTCAAGGTGTGGCTGCAGTTTGTAGAAAGAGGGAAAACAGGGCTGATTTAAAGGATTTTGTTGTTATAGCCGATGGGGTTCAGGACCCTGGAAACCTTGGAACTATAATTAGAACCCTTGATGCGGCAGGAGCCGATGCTCTAATCATTATAAAGGGGACAGTTGATCCCTATAACTCAAAAACTCTACGTTCAACAATGGGGTCTATATTTAGAGTCCCGATAGTGTATTTTGATGATTTTGAAAAAGCCTCAGATTATCTTAAAAATAAAGGCTTTAATATATATGCAACAAGCCTTGAGGCAGAAAAGCTAATTTACGATTACAACTTTAATGAAAAAACAGCCCTTGTTATAGGAAACGAGGCAAACGGAATTTCAAAGGAGCATATAGAACTTTCAACACATAAAATAAAAATTCCGATGATTGGAAAGGCAGAATCTTTAAACGCTGCAGTTGCATCGGCCATTGTAATATACGAAGTTGTAAGGCAAAGATTGACAAGATAAGCCTTAAAAATTATAATTTAATAAGAATTTAATATCCGAAACGGTGAAGGAGCACAGTAGGTCGGTGATGTGCACAGGGAGGGCCTGCCGCGATTGAGAGCAAGCCTGCAATGTAGCCGATTGAACCTTCCCTCCAGAGTTCCTCAGCTGAAATTAAGTAGGCTGATGGCGGCATTGCCGTTATAAAAATAAGAGGAGCCATTGGCTCAATTAGGGTGGTACCGCGGTTTCCCCGTCCCTACTAGGGATGGGGATTTATTTTTATACAAAGGGAGGTTAGAGGATGAGAGAACAGCTTGAAAAAATAAAATTAGAAGCTCTAGAGGAAATTAAGGAAGCTACAAACAGCCAAAGGATAGACGAGATTAGAGTTAAGTATCTTGGCAAAAAGGGAAGTTTAACTACGATTTTAAGGGGAATGGGGAGCCTATCTCCTGAGGAAAGACCAATAATTGGAAAGTTTGCCAATGAAGTTAGGGAGTTTATTGAAGAGGAAATTAAAAAGGCCCTTTTAAATATTAAAAATAAGGAAAGGGAGCTAAAAATAAAGGGCGAATACATAGACATTACGATGCCGGGGAAAAAGGTTGAAATCGGTGGAATTCATCCTTTAAATAAGGTTTTAGACGAGATCAAGGATATATTCTTTGGAATGGGCTTTTCAATCGCAGAAGGACCTGAAGTGGAGCTTGACTACTACAACTTTGAGGCCCTTAATGTTCCCAAGAACCATCCTGCAAGGGATGAGCAGGATACCTTCTATATAAGCGAAAATCTTGTTTTAAGAACTCAGACATCCCCAATACAGGTAAGAACCATGGAAAAGACAAAACCACCAATAAGAATCATTGCACCAGGAAGGGTTTATAGATCTGATGCAGTTGATGCTACCCACTCACCTATATTCTACCAGATTGAAGGATTAGTTGTAGACAAGGGAATTACAATGGCAAACCTTAAGGGAACCCTTGAAACCTTTGCAAAGAGGTTCTTTGGAGAAAAGACAAGGACTAAATTTAGACCTCATCATTTCCCATTTACAGAGCCATCAGCTGAGATGGATGTATCCTGCTTTGTTTGTGACGGAGAAGGCTGCAGGGTATGTAAAGGCTCAGGATGGATCGAAATATTAGGATGTGGAATGGTGCATCCAGATGTTTTAAGAAAGGGCGGAATAGACCCTGAGGAATACAGCGGATTTGCCTTTGGAATGGGGCTTGATAGAATAGTTATGATAAAGTATGGTATAGATGATATAAGGCTTCTTTATGAAAACGATATTAGATTTTTAAAGCAGTTTTAAGGAGGGATAAGATGAAGGTTCCATATAATTGGCTGCTGGAGTATGTTGACATAGAAAAGGATATAAGGGAAGTTGCCGATGCCCTTACAATGTCAGGATCAAAGGTTGAAGAGGTTATAGAATATGGCAAGGAAATAGACAAAGTAGTTACAGGATTGATAGAAAAAATAGAAAAGCACCCTAATGCTGATAAGTTAAGGGTATGTCAGGTTAACGTTGGAGAAGAAGTTATCCAAATTGTAACAGGTGCTGAAAATGTTCAAGAAGGAGATACTGTTCCTGTTGCCCTCCATGGCTCTACATTGCCAGGTGGAGTTAAAATAAAAAAGGGAAAACTAAGGGGAGTAGACTCTAACGGGATGCTCTGTTCTGAGGCAGAGCTTGGAATTGCCGATGACGATTCAGTTCACGGAATTATGATTTTACCTAAGGGGACTCCAATTGGAGTTGACATTAAAGAAATATTAGGTCTTAAGGGTGGAATACTTGATTTTGAAATAACTTCAAATAGAGCAGATTGCTTTGGGGTTTACGGAATTGCAAGGGAAGCCTCTGCCACATTTAGAGTCCCATTAAAGGGAATTGAGACAAGTTTTAAGGAAAAGGACGAGAATATTAAGGATTATATAGATGTTGAAGTTAAGGATGATTTATGCAGAAGATACGCAGCAAGGGTAGTAAAAAATGTAAAGATAGGTCCATCACCTGAGTGGATGCAGCAGCGCCTTATGGATGCTGGAGTAAGACCGATAAATAATATAGTTGACATTACAAATTATGTTATGCTTGAACTTGGCCAACCTATGCACGCCTTTGACCATAGGTTTATAAATGGCAAAAGGATAATAGTAAGAAGGGCTGAGGATGGTGAAAAATTTACAACCCTTGATGGAGTTGAAAGAACATTAGATTCCTCAATGCTAGTAATTGCCGATGAAAAGGGTGCTGTTGCGGTTGCAGGAGTTATGGGAGGACTTGACTCTGAGATAAAGGACGACACAACAACTGTAGTATTTGAATGTGCAAACTTTAATGGACCTAATGTAAGGCTTACAGCTAAAAAATTAGGACTAAGAACAGAATCCTCCTCAAGATTTGAAAAGGATTTAGATCCAAACCTTGTGGATTTAGCCCTTGACAGAGCTTGCCACCTTGTTGAAGCTCTTGAAATTGGAGAGGTTGTAGGCGGAAAAATAGATATATACAAAAACCCTGTAAAGCCCTATACATTAGAAGTAGATCCTAACTGGATAAATGATTTCATAGGAATTAATATATCAAAGGAAGCAATGGCAAATATGCTGGGCTATCTTGGAATGAAGGTTGAGGTAGGAGATAAGCTAAAGATTGAAGTTCCAACCTTCAGGCAGGATATAAGGATTAAAGAGGATGTTGCAGAAGAGATAGCAAGGCTCTACGGATATGACAAAATCAAAGCAGAAAAGATAAAGGGTGAGGCGGTTGAGGCTGTTCTTACTAGGGAACAAAGGCTTACGAATATAATAAGAAATGTTCTTGTAAATAGGGGCTTTTTCGAGATAAACACATATTCCTTTATAAGTCCTAAGGCTTTTGATAAAATAAGGCTTCCAGAGGATAGCCCATTAAGAAATACAGTAAAGATTTTAAATCCTCTCGGGGAAGACTTTAGCATAATGAGGACAACATTAATTCCTTCAATAATGGAAACATTGAAGATAAATTATGCAAGGGATAACAAGGAAGTTAAAATATTTGAAGTTGCAAAGACTTATCATCCAGCCGAAAACATGCCCTATGAACCTGTAAAGCTTTCAATTGGAATGATAGGGAAAGTTGACTTTTATGATTTAAAGGGAGTTATTGAAAATATACTTTATGTTTTAGGAATTGATAAAGTAGATTATGAAAGGGACGAGAAGAATCCAATATTCCATCCTGGAAGATGTGCAAAGCTTTTAGTAAGAAGAAAGTCAGTTGGCTACTTTGGAGAAGTTCATCCTGAAGTTGCTGAAAACTACGAAATTGAAGACAGAATTTATGTTGCTGAAATTGAGCTTATGCCGTTATTTGAAGCATATAAAACTGAAAGAAAATATAAGCCTCTTCCCAAATATCCTGCTGTTGATAGGGATATTGCAATTTTAGTTAAGGATGAAGTTGCTGTTGCTGAAATTGAAAATATCATATGGAAGATAGGAAAAGAAATAGTAGAACAAGTTAAACTCTTTGATGTTTATAAAGGAAAACAAGTTCCAGAGGGAATGAAATCAGTAGCATACTCTATAATCTACAGAAGAGAAGATAGAACACTAACGGATGAAGAAGTTAATAAGGTTCACGAGAGCATCATAAAATCCCTTTCAGAAAAGCTTGGAGCTCAGTTAAGATAATCTTTTACCCCCACCTAAAAAACAGGTGGGGGTTTTTGGTAGTGAAGTAGTTTACATTTTTTGTTTTTAGAATATATAATAATTATAACGATTAAGTAATTTATAAACTCGGTAGGTGATAAAGTTGAAGGAAAATATAAAATATCAAATAGATAAGATTACTAACGAAATAAAAAAAATAATTCCGGTAGAAAAAATCTATCTATTTGGCTCTTATGCTTATGGAAATCCAACACAAGAAAGTGATATAGATTTGTGTATTGTAGTTAGTGAAAACACAATAAGTAAAAGGGACATATTGCGTCTTATAAGAAAATCATTAGTGGATGTTGCTGATTTCCCTATTGATATTTTGGTGTATTCGAAGGAGGAATTTAGTGAAAGAGCAGAAATTGGATCTACAATAGAATATAAAATTGTTCATGAAGGGGATTGTTTATATGAACAGTAAGGATATTGCTAATGAATGGTTTGAGTTTGCTGAAATGGACTTAAATTCTGCAAAATTTCTTTTAAATATGCACCCTAAACCTTTAGAAATAATTTGTTATCATTGTTAACGAAGTGCGGAAAGAATAAAGAATTTTGTCCTAGAAAAAGTAAAAAATTATAGTGAAAAATTCTAAAATAATGATAAAATATAATTAACACAGCATTTTGAAAGGGTAGGGTGCTTGATATGAAAAATAAGGTGAATGTTAAGATAAATGGCTGTGAATATACATTGACGGGGACAGAATCAGAAGAGTATTTATTTTCACTGGCTAATTTTGTTGATAAAAGGATTAGGGAAATAAGAAGGAATAATATAAATCATAACGATACTTCTGCTGCAGTTTTAACAGCCCTTTTGATTGCAGATGAGCTTTTTAAATTAAAAAGGGAAGTTGAAGAAATTAAAAAGTCTATAGAAGAGCCAGCTAAAAAGCTTGAAATGCTGCAGTTTGAATTTGAAAACCTTTATAACCAGTATAATTTTGTCCTTGAGGAGAATAATAAATTAAAGCAGGAAAATGAAGAATTAATGTTAAATCTTCAAGAGGTTCAAAAACAATATGAGGAAGCGTCCTTAACCTTTGAAGAATACAGCGAAGAATACAAGAAAATGAAGGAAGATTACGAAAGGCTATATGTTGAAAATCAAAGGCTGCAGGCGGAGGTTAGCCAAAGGGACGAGGATATTAATGAGCTTAAGGATAAACTTTTGGAGAGTGAAATTGAAATTGTAAGGCTCAAAAAAGATTTAAAGGAAGCAAGGGATTTTAATAAGAAAAACTTTTACAATAGGGGGTAACCCCCTATTTTTTGTGGGAGGGAAAACATGGTAGAACTTTTAGCCCCAGCAGGGGATTTTGAATCCTTAAAGGCGGCAATTCTTAACGGTGCCGATGCTGTTTATATAGGCGGAAAGGAATTTTCAGCAAGGCAGTATGCGGGTAATTTTGATAGAGAAGAGATAATAGAATCAGTAAGATTTTGTCATGCATACGGAGCCAAGGTTTATGTTACTTTAAATACCCTTTTAAAAAACAATGAAATTGAAAGGGCCCTTGAGTATGCTGCCTTTTTATATCAAAACGGAGTAGATGCCCTTATAATTCAAGACATTGGACTTTTAAAGCTTTTAAGGGAAAACATAAAGGATTTTGAAATTCATGCCAGCACCCAAATGACTGTCCACAACCTTGAAGGTGTTAATTTTTTATATTCTCAAGGGATAAAAAGGGTAGTTCTTGCAAGGGAACTTAGCCTTAATGAGATAGAATATATATGCAAAAATACCGAAGCGGAGATTGAGACATTTATCCATGGGGCACTTTGCATATCCTTCTCAGGGCAGTGCCTTTTTAGCAGCATAATAGGAGGAAGAAGCGGAAACAGAGGAAGATGTGCACAGCCCTGTAGAATGCAGTATTCCTTAGATGATGGGGATAAAAAATATATCTTAAGTCCTAAGGATCTTTGGACTTTAGAACATATTGAAAAACTAATAAGAGCAGGAGTAAAGTCATTAAAGATAGAAGGAAGAATGAAAAGGCCGGAATATGTTGCAACGGTAGTTAGAGCTTATAGAAGGGCAATTGATGGGATTTTAACTCGGGAGGATAAGGAGGATGTTGTAAAGATTTTCAACAGAGGAGGCTTTACAACGGCCTATTTATTTGATGAAAATGGACCTAAAATGATGTCCTATGAGAATCCTAAAAATTGGGGTGTTTTACTAGGGAAAGTCATAGGAAAAAAGGGGAAATTCGTTCAAATAAAACTTGAGGAAGAACTTAACTTAGGAGACGGAATTGAGATATTTGGAAAGGGGATAGGAGTTCCTGTTAATACTATTTACGATAAGGATGGGAGGGAAATTCAAAGGGCTAAAAAGGGGGACATTGTAAAAATTTACTTTGAGGATGCAAAGGTTGGGGATATTTTATATAAAACTCAGGATACAGAGCTGATTAAAAGGGCAAGAGAAAGTTTCGAGGGTAAGGATACAAAAAAAGTTCCCTTAATTGGAAGATTTAACGCTACAAAGGATGGAATGGAACTTGAAGTTATAGGTCCCAAAAGGATAAAGATAAGCCTTGATGGGGTTGAAATCGCAAAGACAAAGCCAACAACTAAAGAAAGGATAATTGAAGCCCTTTCAAAGACGAAGGAGACTCCATTTTTCTTTAAAAATATAGAGGTTGAAATTGAAGATAACCTTATGATTCCTATTTCAAAATTAAATGAAATAAGAAGAAGGGCAATTGAGAAACTTCTTGATGAGCTTCAGGAAAAAAGGGAAGATATAAAGGTTAATATTAATTTTGAAAAAAGGGAAAAGGTAAAAGAGCCAAAGATCATTGTTAAAACTGGAAGAATAGATATTGCAAAAGAGGCACTTAAAAATGGCGCTGATATTGTATTCTTTGGAGGAGATAGATTAAGGATAAACAAAGGGGATATTGAGGATCTTTTAGAATATAAGGATAAAGTTTATCCACATTTTCCTGAGATAATTATAGAAGAATTTGATTATTACAAAGAGAGGGCAATTAAGCTAAAAGATTTAGGATTTACAAAGGCATTATGTGGGAATATAGGCTTTTATAATACGCTTTTAAACTTAGGTTATGATGTTTATCTTGATAAGGGCTTTAACATTTTAAACTCATTCTGCCCCGATACCTTTGAAAATGAGGGTGTATATCTTTCACAGGAATTGAATCTTTTAGAGCTCAAAGACCTTATATCAAAGACAAATAAGGATACAATTGTTTTTGTCTACGGAAGAACAAGGATGATGGTTAGCAGGCATTGCCCAATAGGAAGTGAGAAGGGGTATTCTAAGTTAAATTGCCCAAAGGTTTGTGAAGATAAAATTCATTATCTTAAGGACAGAATGGGGGAAAAATTTTTAATAGCAACGGATCTTTATTGTAGAAGCCATATATTTAATTCAAAGATAACTATAATGCTTGAACATATAAAGGACCTTATAAGTCTTAATAGTAGCTTTTGGGTTATGGAATTTTTAGAGGAGGATGCAAAATTTTCAGGTGAAGTTGTAAAAGCCTATAAGGATGCTCTAACAAGGGGGCTTAAAGGCGATTTTTCCTTGAGTAGTGGTACAAAGAGAATTTTAGAAGAAAACAAAAACAAAATAACAAAGGGACATTTTTATAGAGGTATTCTTTAAAGGGGATGATTAGATGAACGAAAAAACGTTTAGGGTTTTAGAATATAACAAAATAATTGAAATGTTATCTAAGAGGGCACTTTCAAGCAAAGGGCGAAAAATGTGTGAGGAGCTTTTACCAACATCAAATCTTTTAGAGGTTGAAGATAGGTTAAGGGAAACAAAGGAAGCCTATGATGTTGTTTTAAAGTGGGGAAGTCTTCCATTGGAAGGAGTTAAGGACATAGAGGATTCGGTAAAAAGGGCAAAAATGGGATTTACATTAACCCCTTCAGAGCTTTTAAGGGTTTCTGATATCTTAAGAGTGACTAAAAGATTAAAATCATTTTTTGCCGATGGTGCTAAAAAGGAAAATTACCCAATAATAAATGAAATTATAGAATCCTTATTTTATATTAAAAGCCTTGAGGAGGACATTGAAAGGGCAATTGTAAGCGAAGAGGAAATAGATGATAGGGCAAGTGAAAAGCTATATAGCATTAGAAGGGCAATAAAGGATAAAAACCAAAGGGTAAAGGAAAAACTTCAATCGATGCTTCACTCCCTTTCAAAATATCTTCAAGAGCCAATTATTACAATGCGAAACGGAAGATATGTAATTCCTGTAAAATCTGAATTCAAGGGAAGCGTCGCAGGGCTTGTTCATGACCAATCGGCCAGCGGTTCAACTTTATTTATAGAACCCATGCCTATAGTTGAGCTAAATAACGAAATTAGAGAATTAGAACTTAAAGAAAAGGCAGAAATAGAAAGAATCTTAAAGGAGCTCTCAGAAAAGGTAGCTAAAAATTCTGAGGAGCTTTTGCACGACAATGAAAACATAGCCTATTTAGACTTTTTGATGGCAAAGGCAAAGTTTGGACTCGATCTTGATGCTTCAATTCCTGAGGTAAACGATAAGGGGATTATCAACATGAAAAGGGCAAAGCATCCCCTTATAGACAAGGAAAAGGTTGTTCCTATTGATATAAGACTTGGGCAAAATTACAACGCCCTTGTTATAACAGGACCTAACACAGGAGGTAAGACGGTTACATTAAAGACCACAGGCCTTTTAACGTTGATGGCAATGGCAGGTCTTGCAATCCCATGTTCCGATGGTTCTACGGTTTCTGTTTTTAACAAGGTCTTTGCGGATATCGGGGATGAACAGAGTATAGAACAGAGTCTTTCAACCTTTTCATCCCATATGAAAAATATTATAAACATAGTTAAAGAAGCTGATGAAAAGTCTCTAATTCTTGTTGATGAGCTTGGGGCAGGAACGGATCCAAGCGAAGGTGCAGCCCTTGCGATGTCTTTGTTGGAATATTTTTATAAAAAGGGTGCTAAATTGGTTGCAACTACCCATTACAGCGAAATTAAAGTATTTGCTATGGAAAAGGAAGGGTTTGAAAACGCCAGCGTTGAATTCGATGTGGAAACCCTAAGGCCGACCTATAGGCTTTTAATTGGAATTCCCGGAAAGTCCAACGCCTTTGAAATTTCAAAAAGGCTTGGGCTTGACGAGGACATAATAAACAGGGCAAAGGAGTTTATATCAAAGGATGTTGCAAAGTTTGAGGATGTAATTCAATCCCTTCAAAATAAGACTTTGCTTCTTGAAAGGGAAATCGATGAGGTTCAAAAGATTAAGAGAGAAAACCTTGAGCTTAAAAAGGAATACTCAGAGAAAAAATATAAGCTTGAGAGCCAAAGGGATAAGGAAATAAAAAAGGCACAGGAAGAGGCAAGAAGGATTATAAGGCAGGCAAAGGAAGAGGCGGATGCCATTTTAAAGGAGCTTAACGAACTTAGAAAAAGAGCTCTTGAGGCGGAAAGCATAAGGGAAGCAGAAGAGGCAAGGAAGAAATTGAAAAATAAACTCGATGCAATGTCAAGCAAAGAGGAAGAAGTAATCGTAAAGGATGGAATGATAGAGGCAAGGGATATAAAGGTCGGAGATGAAGTGTATGTTTCAACAGTTTCTGCAAAGGGGACGGTTCTTTCGCTTCCAGATGCCAAGGGTGAAGTTTTAGTTCAAATTGGGGTTATGAAGATGAGTGTTCCACTTGATAAATTATTCATAGAAGAAAAGGGTAAGAAACAGGCTCAAAAATTAGGAACAACAAAGATTATAAAGGAAAAGGCAGAAAATATTTCAACAAGCATCGATTTAAGGGGACAGACAATAGATGAAGCACTTTATAATCTTGATAAATATCTTGATGATGCTTTTTTATCCGGTCTTACTAAGGTTACTATAATCCACGGTAAAGGGACAGGTGCCTTAAGGGAAGGAATACAAAGGGCCCTAAGAAGTCACAGCCATGTAAAAAGTTTTAGGCTGGGTGATTTTAGTGAAGGCGGAAGTGGGGTTACAATTGTTGAACTTAAATAAACTTTTAACAATAGTTTACTAAATTCAGATTTTACTATATAATTTATACTTGTGCGACTTTTGAGGGTGATATAAATGATTTTGGTAAGTGCTTGTCTTTGTGGAGTAAATTGTAAGTATGATGGTGGAAATAACTTCAATGAATTTTTGTATCAAAAGTTAGAAGAAGGCAAATTAATCCCTATATGTCCAGAACAGCTTGGGGGGATGACTACTCCAAGGCTTCCTTCTGAAATCATAGGAAGTGCAAAGGATGTATTGGAAGGTAAAGGACAAGTTGTTAATATCAAGGGTGAGGATGTAACTAAATTTTTTATTAAGGGAGCCTATGAAACTTTAAATATAGCAAAGGCTTTAAACTGCAAGGCAGCTATTTTAAAATCTAAAAGCCCATCCTGTGGAAAAGGCTATGTTTATGATGGAACCTTTTCTAATAAATTGAAGGAGGGTAATGGGATAACAGTAGAGCTTCTTTTGAAAAATGGGGTTGAAGTAGTAGATGAAAAAGACGTTGCTGCAATAGAAAAACTACTGGAAAGGATGATATAATGGAGGCTAGAAAACTAGAAACCTACGAAGAAAAGGAAACCCTAAAAAAGGAGCTTGGTCTTTTAGAGGCAATAGCAATAGTAATTGGTGTCGTTATAGGATCAGGTATATTTTTTAAGCCAGCAATAGTTGCTAAAAATGCTGGTGCACCAGGCCTTGGAATATTAGCTTGGGTTGTTGGAGGAATTATTACAATAGCTGCAGGACTTACCGTTGCAGAAATTGCAGCAGCAATTCCAAAAACAGGAGGGCTATATGCTTACCTTAAAGAATTATATGGAGACCTTGCAGCATTCCTATTAGGATGGGTTCAAATTGCTGTGTATTTTCCAGGTTCAGTTGCTGCCCTTGCGATAATCTTTTCTATTCAGGCAACGACATTTATTCCAATGACAGAAATGCAACAAAAACTCTTAGCGATTTTTGTTTTATTTTTCCTATCTGTAGCAAATATTATTTCAACTAAATTCGGTGGAAAAATTCAAACTGTAGCAACAATAGGAAAGCTCATTCCTATATTTGTTATAGCTATTTTTGGGCTTATAAAGGGGACAGCCCATGGTTTTACTCCTATTGTAGCTCAAGAGAGCACAGCAGGAGGATTTGGACTTGCAGTTTTAGGAACTTTATGGGCATATGATGGATGGATAAATGTTGGTAATATAGCAGGAGAGCTTAAAAATCCAGCAAAGGATCTTCCAAAGGCTATAATAATCGGGCTTGGACTTGTGTTAGTTGCATACCTTTCAGTTAATCTTGCAGTATTAAATGTATTACCATTTGACCAAGTTATAGCATCAAAGAAGGCAGCATCAGATGCAGCAGTTGTTATGTTTGGAAACTTTGGTGCATCCTTTATATCCCTTGGAATTTTAGTTTCAATATTTGGGGCTTTAAACGGCTACATCTTAACTGCTTCAAGAGTTCCATATGCAATGGCAGAGGAAGGGTTACTCCCATTTAAAGGATTTTTTTCAAAATTAAGCCCAAAATCAGGAACACCAATAAATTCAATAATCTACATTTTTGTAGTAGGAACTATATATATAATGACAGGATCCTTCGATACACTAACTGATCTTGTTGTATTTGTTCTGTGGATATTCTTTACTATGGCTGTTGCTGGTGTATTTGTTTTAAGAAATAAATTTAAGCACCTAAAGAGGCCATATACAGTTCCACTTTATCCAATAGTTCCGTTTATAGGAATTGCAGGTGGACTCTTTATACTAATTAGCACAATAACAACAAGCACAAATAGAGCACTATTAGGTCTTGGAGTAACGCTTATTGGTATTCCGATTTATATGTATTTAAAGAGAAAGTAATACTAAGGCAGGGTAAAACCTGCCTTTTTTATTTAGATTTGAATAAAAAACTTAAATAATATAATTGACAACTGATAATGGTAAATTTATATTGTTCTTAGAAAATAAATAACGATACTTAAACGAATTTAGGGAGGGAATTTGTGGGGATTTGAAAGAAAAGTATTTCTAGAACTGCACAAGAGATTAGAATTATAGTAATGGAACATATAATATGTATTTTAAAAAGTATGGGTTGGTAGGAGGAGAACCTATGAAAAAAGCTATAATAGGTGGGACAGGTGTCTATGATTTATACTCAAATTGCTATTCAAAAACTATAAATACGAAATATGGAGAAGTAGTGGTAGATGTTGTAAATATTAATGGAGAAGAAATTGTCTTTTTAGCAAGACATGGTAAGGGCCATACGGTTCCTCCACATCTTATAAATTACCGCGCAAATTTAAAGGCACTTGAAATGCTTGGTATTAAATATATTTATGCTACTGCAGCAGTAGGATCCTGCAATGAAAATTATCAACCTGGTGATGTAGTTATTTTGACTGACTTTATTGATTTTACTAAAAGTAGACCTTTAACATTTTATGAAGGTGGGAAAGATGGGGTAGTACATACGAGTATGGACAATCCTTATTGTCCAAATCTTATCAAAAAGTTTTATGAAGCTTCAAGGGAAGTTGGCTTAAAGGTTAAGGGAGAAGCTGTATATGTATGCACAGAGGGTCCAAGATTTGAAACAAAGGCAGAAATAAAAATGTATAAAAATCTAGGTGGAGATGTAGTAGGAATGACAAATATCCCAGAAGTAGTATTAGCAAAGGAATTGGGTATGTGCTATTCAGCGATAGGTATTATAACTAATTGGTGCACTGGAATGAATACAACAGATATAGTATTGCATGATATTCAAGGCAGTATGAACAAAAATAAAGAAAAGATTATGGAAACATTTTTAAAGGTTTTTTTAGAAAAAAAATTAGACCAAGATAACTGCAAATGTAAAGATAGCAGAATAAAGTTATAACACTGTTAAGGTAAAGTAGTGTGTTGACTACAAATAAGTTGTTAGGACATAAAACCAAAAACAAATTATTAAAAGGGATAGTGCTTTTTCTATCCTTTTTTTATTACCTGGCACGAAAGCTTAAGTTCTGTTATAATCTTCTTGAGGTGATAATATGTTAAAAGGCAGCAAGACCTTTATAAGAGCTATAGAGATGGAGGATGCAAGGATACTTTCTGCTTGGCTTAACGATAGGGAGACTAATGCTTTTTTGGATATAGTATATCCCTTATCAAAACGCTATTGTGATAACTTTACTTTAGAGGGCGAGGAATATAACAAAAGGATATTTATAATTGATAACGAAGATAGAAAACCTATTGGTTTGGTTGTTATAGATAAGATTAAATGGGAATACAGAAACTGCGAGATTGGGATTGTAATATATGATAAAAATTACAGAGGTAGAGGTTATGGCAAAGATGCATTAGGGACGGTTCTCAAATTTATATATGAAGATATGAATATGCACCTTGTTTATTTAAACGTTGTTGAGGAAAATGAAGCAGCAGTTAATTTATATAAAAAATTTGGGTTTAAGGTTGAAGGAATCTTAAGGGATAGGTATTATAAAAATGGAAGGTATTATAATATAATTGTTATGAGCAAGGTAAAGGGAGAGTGATAAAATGAAAATTGGGGTTATAAGCGATCTTCATGGATATCCAAAAAAATTTGATATGGCATTAGAAATTTTAAAGGATTGTGAAGTTATTCTTTGTGCTGGCGATATTTTATATCATGGGCCAAGGAATCCTATCCTTGAAGGTTATAATCCAATAGAGCTTGCAGATAAAATAAACAACTCTGAAATTCCCGTAATTATAGCCAAGGGAAACTGCGATGCTGAAGTCGATGGAATGGTTCTTAATGTTCCAGTTTTTTCTCCTGTTGTATTTTACGAGAAGGATGGTTTAAGGATAATTGTGCTTCACGGGCATGATTTTGATGAGGAGAAATTAAAATCAATAGCAAAATTTTATAAGGCAAATTTAGTAATAACAGGCCATACTCATGTAAGAAAATATGAAAAAATAGATGGTGTTACATATATAAATCCAGGAAGCATAGGAGTTCCAAAGGAAGATGGCAAACCAAGCTGTGTAAAAATTGAAGATGGTAAAATAAAGTTTATCAATTTAGAAAACGGAAATATACTTGAAGAATACAATATATGATAAGCAAAGACGGAAATTATCAATCATATATTAATTTGTGAGGGGGATTAATATGGATTATAAAGAACTTTTAAAAAATGCAAGGGAAAACTTAAACGGAAGCTGTAGAGTATGTAGAGAATGCAACGGGATTGCCTGTGCAGGGGAAGTTCCAGGTATGGGCGGAAGCTTAACTGGTTCTGCATTTATAGAAAACTATGAAAGCTTAAAAAAGGTAAAGTTAAACATGAGGCTTATACATGATGCAAAGGATCCTGATACATCCGTTGAACTATTTGGTAAAAAGCTAAGAATTCCTGTTCTTGCAGCACCGGTTTCAGGAACAACCCTTAATATGGGAGGAAAGTTTACCGAAAGGGAATATATTTCCTGGGTAATAGGCGGATGCCTTGATGCAGGAATATACCCAATGGTTGGTGACACTGCAGTTGATGCCTTTTTGCCTACAAATCTTGAGGAGCTTAAAAAAGCTGGCGGTGAAGGAATTGCAATCATAAAGCCTTGGGAGAATAAAAATGTCATTCAAAAGATTAAAATGGCAGAAGAAGCAGGTGTTTTTGCTGTTGGAGTTGATATAGATGCAGCAGGGCTTATAACCCTTGCCCTTCATGGAAAGCCAGTTGGACCAAAGACATTAGGGGAGATAAAGGAGCTTGTAAATAGCACAAAACTGCCTTTTATATTAAAGGGAATTATGACGGTTGAAGATGCACAACTTGCGGTTGAAGCTGGTGCAGCAGCAATAGTTGTTTCAAATCACGGTGGAAGAGTTTTGGATCATACTCCAGGTGTTGCAGAGGTTCTTCCTAAGATAGCGAAGGAAGTTAAGGGAAAGATCACGATACTTGCTGATGGCGGAGTAAGAACAGGAGTGGATGTTCTTAAGATGCTTGCCCTTGGTGCCGATGCAGTTCTTATCGGAAGACCATTTGTTACCGCATCCTTTGGAGGAGGAAGGGAAGGAGTTAAACTATATATAGATAAATTAGCAAATGAATTAAAATCAGCAATGATTTTAACAGGATGCAAAGATATAAAAAGTATAGATTCAAAAATTATATATAAAATGGAGGAATAACTTAGCAGGATTTATTAAATTTCTGTAGAATATTATATAAAGCTAATAAAAATATATTCGAATATAATTAGTTAGTTTGCCCTTTGCCAGTTCTAACTAGGTTATATTCGGCAAAGGGCATATTATTTTTAAGGGAGGTTTTAAAATGCTAACTAAAAATGCTCAAGAATTTAGAAACTTTTTGCGTTCACAAAATATTGAACTTGAATTTTTCGAAGGGGATAACGGTGAAACAATAGTAGAAACCGTTCAAAGTCTTAATTCAGGATTAAAACTTAGGATGGTAATTATTTTTGGCGAAGATGATGGTATAGTAAGCATATATGGACTTGATTTTGTTTCAGCGATAAATCCAGCAAGAAAAAATTATATATATGAATTATTAAATGAGCTTAATAAAAAATATACTTACTATAAATACATTCTTGATAAGGATACGATACGAATCGAAACCCACGCAGTTTTTAGCGATAATTTCAATCCCCATGTAGTTATGACACAATTAATCGGTATGATGAGATTAGTAGAATCGGATTATCCTGAACTTATGAGGGTAATTTGGGCGTAAAGAGTAAAGCTTAGGGCAGCTTAAAATGCTGCCTTTTTTTATTGATGTCTGCCTATTTATAGTGTATAATTTAACTAAACTAAAAAATTAGTCTAAATGAATTGAGAAATGCTGAAAACTGAATCTTGGGGGGATTCTGTTGAAAATTTTGAAAAAAATTGTTGCTGGGCTTATATTTCTTAGCTTTAATATAAATACAGTCTTTGCTGGTGTATTATCTGGAAAAAGGATAGTTATTGACCCTGGGCATGGAGGAAGCGACCCGGGGGCTGTATCTGGACAAGTTAGAGAAAAGGACATAAACAATTCTGTGGCAAGAAAACTTGCAGACCTTTTAAAGGCTGAGGGTGCAGAGGTAATTTTTACAAGGGAACCTGAAAAGGATATTTATATTACATTAGCAGATAGAGTTAACATATCAAACAGCATAAATCCTGATTTATTTATAAGTATCCATAATAACGCCAGCATATCATCTGCTGCCAATGGAGTAGAAACATATTATAGTTTAGTAAGACCTAACATATTAAGCAGTAAATATGCCGAATACGCTGGAGATAGATACCCAGTTTTGAGGGAATCAAGAGAAAATAATATTAATTATGTCTATATGTTAATGGGTGACGAAGAAATAAAAGTTGAAAAGACTAAGGTTAAGATAGTTTATAAATACGTTGAATATGAAGGTAATAAATATGAATGTTTAAGGGAATCAAGGGAAAACGATATTGATTATGTATACATATTAGTTAATGGTAAAGAAGTAAAAGTTGAGAAAAATAAGGTTAAAATCGTATATAGTCCAAACCCATGGCAGGCGCTGGAGAGTAAAAGAATAGCCGAGATAATTGTTAATAACTTAGCTTCACTAGGGTTTAAATACAGAGGTGCAAAGGATAATAATCTTTACGTTACAAGAAATACTACATCACCCTCTGTCCTTTTGGAACTTGGATTTATTACAAATCCAGATGATAGGCAAAAGCTAATCGATCCGATTTACCAAGAGAGCATAGCACAAAAAATATTACAGTCCCTTTTAAGTTATTATGAAGTATATGAAAATAATAAAATTAAAGCCTTTGGAATGCCTGAAAAACCAGATTTAGTTTTATCGAGGGATAAAATACTTCTAGGGGATTCGATAGACTTTACATTTAAGGGAATAGAAGATACACTTTTGAAAAAGGTAGAAATAAAATATTTAGATGAAGTGGTAGCAAGTTCGGAAGCTCAATTTACGTTTACTCCAAATAAGGATGGAGAATTTGAAGCAATTCTTTACTTAAAGTCGCCTGATTCAGTAAATGAATATGATGAGGTAATATCAAAAAAGTTTAACGTATATAAATATCCAACAATAAAAAATATTATTTTATCTCCTGATAATCCTACTTCAAAAAATAATATAACTATAAGCATAGAAAAGGAAAATGGAAGTTTAGTAGGATGTGATTATACCTTTGAAATATATAAGGGAGAAAGAATAATACTTTCCGGAACATCAGATAAGAACGTAATAAATTTTATTCCAAACGAGGATGGAGAATATAAAGTAATTATAAAATTAAAGGACAAGCTTAGTAAAAATGAATATGATGACATAAAGGAAGCTAGCTTTATAGTAAGGCCAGAAGAAGCTGCATCAAGAGGGACAAATACTCAAAACCAGACAACTCAGGTTATTAATGGAATGTTTAAAATAAATAGAGTTCTTAAAAGGGGAATGATAGGAGAGGATGTAAGGGAGCTACAGAGGGCTCTAATTAAATTAGGATATTTAAAGATAAGCACACCTACCATAACTTTTGGGCCGTCAACTGAAACTGCTGTAAAGGCCTTTCAAAGGGCAAATAGGCTTAATGCTGATGGCATTGTAGGAAAAACAACTGCAGATATAATAAACCTAAATTTAGCAAGACTTGTTAATAACACCCAAGTTTCTAGGGGGAGCATAAATCAGAATGCAACAAATAACCAACTATTAAAGATAACTAGAGTATTAAAGAAGGGAATGACAGGAGAGGATGTAAGAGAACTACAGAGGGCACTAATAAGATTAGGATATTTAAAGATAAGCACACCTACCATAACTTTTGGGCCGTCAACTGAAGCTGCTGTAAAGGCCTTTCAAAGGGCAAATAGGCTTAATGCTGATGGCATTGTAGGAAAAACAACTGTTGACAAGATAAACAGTCTTTTAAAAAATAGATTTTAAAAAGTAAATGCGGGCATTGCCCGCATTTACTTTTTAACTAGTTCTTTGTAGATTACAATAAGTCCAGAAAGCCCAACTAGAGCGTAAATTATTCTTGAAAGTAGAGCTTCTGCACCGCCAAAGAGTGCTGCAACGAGGTCGAACTTAAAGAAGCCAACAAGTCCCCAGTTTAATGCGCCAATCAAAACAAGAGCAAAGGCAATAGGATAAAGCTTTTTCATAATTACCCTCTAAGGATTATTTTCAGTATATTATATTTTTATAATTTATTATTTATGCTTAAATTTTTAAATTCTTCTAAAATTTTTTCTGTTAAGTTGTCGGAGATGATACACATAATTTTTATAAGCTTACTTGGAGGCTTTTCATTTGCCCATTCTAATTTTTCATGGAATAAATTTTCTATTGTTTCCGAAAGCATAATTCCTGTTCCAGTTATAGAAATAGTTCTTTTGTCGCTTTTTTTGCATCCTTCATGAATTGTGCAAACATCGCATTCTGTGCAATGCTCAGGGGACAAAAATTCAATTCCATATTTTTCTTTAAACATCAAGCCAATCGATTTTAATAATTTATTCAAAGTTTTATCTGCTTCTTTAAACTCATCCTTTGTATAGTCAGTTGTGTTTATTTTTCCTATAACTAAAATAAAATTTTTATCCTTTAAAAGCTGATTAGCTGTTGGAGAAAAGGGAGGACAGCCACCATTTACGCCAAAGTTTGGACAACCTTCCCTGCAGTAGTTTCTAACCCTTTCTATATCTATAACCAAATCTTCATATTTATATTCTCCAAATTTTATTTCAACAGCAGTATTATCGATTTTTATAGTTTTAACAAAGCTCATGATAGCCCTCCTTTTAAAGAGCATTGTTTATCTTTTTACAAATAGTATAACAAAAGATTAACCTATATGTCAGCTAATGAAATAAATAAATTAAAATCAGGATATACTAAAAAAGAAGGAGGGTGTGATATGTGGAAGGATAAATTAAAGGCGTTTTTCACAAGGCAGCCTGTTGAAAAACACGATACAGCTGCTTGGGCCAATATAAAGGAAACCAAAGCAGAATCTAATGTTCCTATTCCCGATATAATCGATGTTGAAAATGCAAAGGAATATGTAGAGGAAAATAAAAAATAACCCCCAAAATGGGGGCTATTTTTATTGCATTTCAGCAAGTTTTTTTAAGGTTTCAAATTTTTCTTTAGCATGCTTTTCTGCGATGGCAAAGAGCTCTTCTGCCCTTTCTGGGAAGGTGTTCATAAGGGATGTATATCTTATCTCGCTCATCAAGAAGTCTCTAAATGAACCCTTTGGTTCCTTAGAATCAAGGACAAATGGATTCTTGCCCTGTTCTTTAAGTTCAGGATTGAATCTATACAGATGCCAATATCCTGTTTCTACTGCCTTCTTTGATTGATTTATTGTAGTTCCCATGCCTGTCTTGATACCATGGTTGATACATGGTGAGTAGGCGATTATTAAGGATGGTCCTTTATAGTTTTCTGCTTCAGTTATAGCCTTTAATGCTTGATTCATGTTGGCACCAAGGGCAATCTGTGCAACGTAAACATATCCGTAGCTCATCGCAATCATTCCAAGGTCCTTCTTCCTTATGTTCTTACCAGCAGCTGCAAACTTAGCAACAGCAGCCGTTGGAGTAGATTTTGAGGATTGACCTCCTGTATTTGAATAAACCTCTGTATCAAGAACCAATATATTAACATCTACGCCCTGTGCAATAACGTGATCAAGACCGCCAAAACCTATATCGTAAGCCCATCCGTCACCACCTATTATCCAAATAGATGGTTTTACAAGATAGTCTTTTCTTTCATATATTTGCTCTAAAGTTTCGTTACCCTTGAAGGATCCTTCATTAAAGGCTTGAAGAACCATATTTGCAGCTATCTTTGATGCTTCACCGCTGTCCTTTGCTTTTAACCATTCCTCAAAGGCCTTCTTAAAGGGTTCCCCTATATTCTCCTTAAGGGCAGTTTGCATAAGCTCTGCAATTTTATCCCTTATTTGTGCATAGGCAATTGCAATACCAAAGCCGTATTCAGCGTTGTCTTCAAATAGTGAGTTTGCCCAAGCAGGTCCCTTGCCATAGGCGTTCTTAGTGTATGGAGTTGATGGTGCACTACCTCCATATATAGAAGAACATCCTGTTGCATTTGCTATTATCATTCTATCTCCAAATAGCTGAGTTATAAGTTTAATGTAAGGTGTTTCACCGCATCCTGGACATGCCCCATGGAATTCGAATAAAGGCTGAGCAAACTGACTACCCTTAAGAGTAAATTTATCCATTAAATTATCTTTAACTTTAATTGTTGTTGCGAACTCCCAATTTGCAGCTTCCTTTGCCATCTGTTCTTCAGCTGGCTTCATAATTAGGGCTTTGCCTGGTGCTGGACATATATCAGCGCAGTTTCCACAGCCGGTGCAGTCGTATGGGCTAACTTGAATTCTATACTGTAAATGTTCAAAGCCTTTACCCATAGCCTGCTTAGTCTTGAAGACCTCTGGTGCCCTCTTAACTTCCTCTTCATCAAGTAGGAGTGGCCTTATTACTGCATGTGGACATACAAGAGAGCATTGGTTACATTGAATACATTTATCAATTTGCCATTCTGGTATTAAAACTGCAATTCCTCTCTTTTCATAAGCAGTTGAACCGTTTGGATAAGTTCCATCCTCCATACCAACAAAAGTTGAAACTGGAAGGTTATCACCTTCAAGTTTTGCCATAGGCCTTAAAATCTTTTTAATAAATTCAGGCTCATTTGTATCTTTAATTTCTTCATCTTTAGCATCAGCCCATGATGCAGGAACGTCAACTTTAACTATGCTTTCAATGCCCATATCAACTGCCTTTTTATTCATTTCAACAATATTTGCACCCTTTTTGCCATAGGTCTTTTCAATGGATTCCTTTAAGTATCTTACGGCCTCTTCTACTGGTATAACGTTAGAAAGTTTAAAGAACACAGATTGCATAATCATGTTTATTCTTCCACCAAGGCCTATTTCTTGGGCTATTTTGATAGCATCTATTATATAGAAGTTTATATTGTTTTGTGCAATATATTTTTTCATCTTAGCAGGAAGCTTTTCTTCCAGCTCATTAACATTCCATGGGCAGTTTAGAACGAAGGTTCCGCCCTTCTTTAAGCCTTTTAAAAGGTCATAATTGTATATGAAGGCTTTGTTGTGGCATGCGATGTAGTCTGCAGTATTAACAAGGTATGGAGCCTTTATTGGCTCTTTACCAAATCTTAAGTGGGATACAGTTGTTCCTCCTGACTTTTTACTGTCGTAGGAGAAGTATCCTTGAACATAAAGATTAGTATGATCTCCTATAATCTTTATAGCCTGCTTGTTGGCACCAACAGTTCCGTCTGAGCCAAGTCCAAAGAATTTACAGCTTATAGTTCCCTTTGGAGTGGTTTCGATATCTTCTCCAACAGGGAGGGAAGTGTGTGTAACGTCGTCAACAATACCTATTGTAAAGTTGTTTTTTGGATTTTGGCTCATAAGGTTTTCAAATACAGCGATGATTTGTGCAGGAGTTGTATCCTTTGAACCAAGTCCATATCTTCCACCGATTATTAAAGGTTTATTTGTATAATCATAGAACATCTTAACAACATCAAGATATAAAGGTTCTCCAGCTGATCCTGGCTCTTTGGTTCTGTCAAGAACAGCAATTCCCTTAACTGTTTTTGGTAAAACTTCAAAGAAGTATTTAGAAGAGAAGGGTCTATAAAGATGAACCTTAACAAGGCCAACCTTTTGTCCCTTTGCCATTAGGTAGTCCACAACTTCCTCTGCGGTATCGCAAACAGACCCCATCGCAACTATTACATATTCAGCATTAGGATCGCCGTAGTAGTTAAATGGTTTGTAATTTCTTCCTGTAAGTTTGTTTATCTCCTGCATGTAATGATTTACGATGTCTGGAACTGCTTCATAGAACTTATTTGCAACTTCCCTTCCTTGGAAGTATATATCCGGATTTTGGGCAGTTCCCCTTGTTACAGGATGCTCAGGGCTTAGAGCTCTTTTCCTAAATTGATTAAGGGCATTGTAGTCGATAAGCTTTGAAAGTTCATCATATTCTAAGAGTTCAACCCTTTTAACTTCATGGGATGTTCTAAATCCATCGAAGAAGTGTAGGAAGGGAACCCTTGATTTAATGGCAGAAAGGTGTGCAACTGCACCAAGCTCTATAACCTCCTGTGGATTTGCTGATGCTAAAAGGGCAAATCCGGTTTGCCTTGTTGCCATAACGTCCTGATGATCACCAAAAATAGATAGAGCATGGGCAGCAATTGCTCTTGCGCTTACGTGGAAAACACCAGGTAAGAGCTCTCCGGCGATTTTATACATGTTTGGAATCATAAGTAAAAGTCCTTGGGATGCCGTATATGTAGTTGTTAGGGCACCACCCTGTAGTGAACCGTGAACAGCACCAGCAGCACCTGCTTCTGATTGCATTTCAACAACCTTTACGGTTTGACCAAATATATTTTTCTTTCCGTTTGCAGACCATTCATCAACAAGCTCTGCCATTGTTGAGGATGGGGTTATAGGGTAAATGGCTGCAACTTCCGTAAAGGCATAGGATATGTATGCGGCGGCGGTATTACCGTCCATCGTTTGTGTTCTCCTAGGCATATTTCTACCTCCTTTTATTAATATCTAAAAAATAGTTTTAGCATAATTTAACTTATTATGCGAAAAAATAATCTTTTACATATTATAACAAAAGAAAATAATTATTTAAAGATAAATATTAATATTTTCTTAAAATTTAATAAAAAATCCCCAAAAAGGGGATTAAAATCTTTTATAGATTTCTTCATCAAAGGGCCTTTTTCCAAGGTTGCTTAGTGAAAAACCAATAGGACCAAGGCTAGTTAAATTGTTTATCTCCTTTGGGATTATTGTTCTTGAGACTTTATCATATATGGAATTTATATATTTATCCTCGGGCAAAATGGAAATAGGATTTAAAAGGTCGGGGTTTTTATCCATAAAAATCACCTCAGTATAATTGTGGCTAATTGATTAAAATATATTCATTAAAATGGTATAATTATATTAGAAATTATTTTGGGGGTTTTATTATGTCTGTTGAGCTTACTTTTGTATGGCGAGGAGAGCTAATCGAGAGCATCCACAGAGGAGATGTAGTTGTTGTAAATTCAAAGGGGAAAATTTTAGCCTATGCTGGCGATCCATTTAAGGTTACTTACATAAGGTCTTCAGCAAAACCTATTCAGGCAATTAACGTATTTTTAAGCGGTGCCTATGGAAAATTTAATTTTTCGGATGATGAAATGTCAATTATGTGTGCCTCCCACTTTGGGGAAGATTTTCACATAAAAACGGTTAAAAATATTTTAAACAAGATAGGTGCAAGTGAAAAGGATCTTCTATGTGGTGGAGGTTACTCAATAAATAGGGAATATGCCTTAAAGCAGGCAAGGGAAAATATAACTATAACTCCCCTACATTCTGACTGTTCGGGAAAACATGCAGGGATAATTGCAAGCTGCATAGCAAAGGGATATGGAATTAAAGATTATAACAAACCCAATCATCCTGTTCAAAGGGATATTTTAAAAATTATTTCCAAGATGTGCGAAATAGACAAGGATAAGATAATCCTTGGGATTGACGGTTGCTCTGTTCCTGTATTTGGCATGCCAATATACAATCTTGCTTTAGCCTTTGCAAAGCTTTCTAATCCCAAGGATCTTGAGGATGACATTAAATTTGCATCTGAGAATATTTTTAGAGCTATGAATACTTTCCCAGAGATGGTTGCAGGGACAGGGGGATTTTGCACAGAACTTATGAAAAATACTAAGGGAAAACTTATCGGAAAACTTGGTGCTGAAGCTGTTTATGCCGTTGGTGTCAAGGATTTAGATATTGGAATTGCCGTAAAGATAGAAGATGGAAACTTTAGTAGAGCCCTTTATCCTGTCGTCGTTGAGGTTTTAGAAAGGCTAAATGTTCTTGATGAGGATGAAAAGGAAAAGTTAAAAAAGTTTAAAATTATCGACAATAAAAACAGTGTTGGAGATATTGTAGGTGTAATAAAACCTGTATTTACATTGAAATATTTGTAATACTAGGCTATCTAAAAGGATAGCCTCAGACTGTTGAAAAAGTTGTTTTTTGATAAGCCCCGTGAAGGATTTCCCTGGCATTCGCTCATTTCGCTAAGCAATTCTAAGCTTTTCTTTGTTTTCAAAAGTCCTACCCTCGTGAGCCGACATCCGTGTCGGCCACTCGGCTCTGCACGTCCGTGTGCAGAATTACGGACTTTTGAAAAGTCGAAAAGCAAGAATTGCTAGAGCTCATGAGAGATGCCTTTTTGAAATCCATTCACGGGG
>NZ_JAUONW010000044.1:0-169005 GCF_030546345.1 Caloramator sp. CAR-1 | reverse complement strand
TAGCAAGATTGGAGGAAATTTAAGGTAAATAAGTKTGTTTAAGGAAGATGAAAAAGCCTTCAAGGTAAGTAAGAAGAAAATAAAAGAAGCGATAAGAAAGATAAATAAATCTTCACGTGAAGTTATGAATAATATAACGATATTGAACATAGGGAAAGTAACGCCAATTTACAGGATATTAAAATCAATAAAATATGAAAATATAATTTAAGTTTTTTAAATTTAACAAACGCCTTGAAACTAGCTAATTTAAGGGGTTGTCTATAAAAATTAACCTACAATATCTTGACACTATCTAGCAAATTATTTGATTTGAAAAGATGCCTTATATATTGTAAAATACCTTATGAAGGTTGAGGTGAAACTATGGTTATTTTAGAAGCACAAAATATATCAAAGTCCTATGGTGTGGATGTTATTCTAAAGGACGTAAACTTTAAAATAGAAGATAATGAAAAAGTAGGCCTTGTAGGCAAAAATGGAGCAGGTAAAACAACTTTGTTTAAAATATTATCAAAACAGCTTGAACCAGATAGTGGCTCGGTTTTTGTAAACAGTAACAAAACCATAGGACTTTTATCCCAAATCATAGATTTTGATGAAGAAAACACTGTATTTGATGAAGCGATGAGTGTATTTATGGAAATTAAGTCAATTGAAAAAAGGCTTAGAGAACTTGAAGTTCTTATTTCTAAAGAAACTGATTCTCTAAAGCATAATATGCTTCTTGAGGAATATGGCACTTTAATGGAAAGCTTCGAGGGTTTAAACGGATATGCTATAGACAGTGAAGTAAAAAAAGTTTTAACTGGACTTGGAATAAAACAAGAGGATTTTAATAAAAAAGTTGTTTATCTTTCTGGAGGACAAAAAACCAGACTTTCTTTAGCAAAGCTTCTACTTAAAAAACCTGACATTATGCTTCTTGATGAACCTACAAATCATCTTGATTTAGATGCCATTTCTTTTTTAGAAAATTTTTTAAAGGAATTTAAGGGAAGCTGCATAATAATATCCCACGATAGATACTTTTTAGATGTGGTTACAAGCAAAACCTTTGAATTAATAGATGGAATCATAGAAGAATACAACGGCAATTATACATTCTTCATTAACGAAAGACAAAAACGGCTTGAAGAAAAACTTAAGGACTATGAACTTCAGCAAAAGGAAATTAGGCGCCTTGAAGAAATGATAGAAAGGTTCCGATCCTTTAACAGAGAAAAGAGCATAAAACAGGCTGAAAGTAAAGAAAAGATGTTAAACAAAATAGAAAGAATTGAAAAACCTAATTTGAAGGAAAAAAGTATAGGGTTAAAATTTGAAGTAAAAGTCCAAAGCGGCTTTGACGTTTTAACCGTTGAAAATTTAAAAAAGTCCTATGAAAAAGTTTTGTTTGAGAATATTTCCTTTAGCATCAAACGCAAAGAAAGGGTTGCCCTAATTGGTCCTAACGGTAAAGGGAAAACTACCCTTTTTAAAATAATATGTGGATTAGAAGATTATGATATGGGCTTTGTAAAACTTGGTAAAAATCTTCATATCGGATATTATGATCAGGAGCAGAATAATCTATCGTTAGAAAAAACCGTCCTTGAAGAGGTTTGGGATGAATACCCTGACCTTACAACAACACAGATTAGAAATTATCTTGCAGCATTTTTATTTACAGGAGATGATGTATTCAAACCTGTTTCATCCCTATCCGGTGGTGAAAGGGCAAGGTTATCTCTTTTAAAGATTATGTTAAAAAGGCCCAATTTCCTTCTTCTTGATGAGCCTACAAATCACCTTGATATATTTTCAAGGGAAGCCCTCGAAAGGGCACTTTTAGAATACGACGGAACTATATTTGCAATATCCCATGACAGATATTTTTTAAATAAAATATTCGAAAAAATCCTCGAGTTTGATGGACAATCTATTTGTGAATACTTAGGAAATTTTGATTACTATCTCCAAAAGAAAAACTCAAAAGATGAAGATATAATCTTTACTCAAGGAAAAACCAAAACACAAATAAGAGAAGAAAGAAAAAAACTCAACGAAATTAAAAGACAGAAAAAGGCTTTTGAGGAAGAATTAAAAACAATTGAATCAAAAATAGAAGAAATAGAAAATCATATAAGTAGTCTTGAAGAAATGCTATGCAAAGAAGAAATTTATTCTAATTCAGAAAAAGTAATTGAAGTTACAAAAGAATTAAACACTAGCAAAAACACATTAACCGAACTTTATAACAAATGGGAAGAGCTTATTAATCAAATATAGGCTGTCCTATCGGACAGCCTGAATTTTTTCTATGGCCTTTCTTAGCTCCTCAATTGAGAAGGGCTTTTGCATTATTTCATCCACATAAATTAAATCCTCTTCCTTTAATTTGCCAAGCCAACCTGTCATAAGAATAAAAAAGGTTTTAGGATATTGTTCCTTTATTCTTTTTGCTATCTCAACTCCTGTTATTCCCGGCATAGCCAGGTCACAAATAACAGCGTCAAAGCTTTTTGATTTTAGAACATGTTCTATTTCTCCATTATCAGTTACAACTGAACAATCATGACCTAATAGGCTTAGCATCTCATTGACAGCATTGGCAACATGGACCTGATCATCAATGATTAATATCTTTAAGCTATTGCTTTCGCTGCAACTTAATGTATTTTCTTTTTCCTTTACCTTAATCTCCCTTATAGGTAGTTTTATCGTAAACTCTGAACCGTAATTTTCTCTACTTTCAACCTCTATCGTTCCATCCATAGAAGTTATAATGTTATAAACAATATGAAGTCCTAAACCATTGCCCCTTTCGTTTTTAGTTGTAAAAAAGGGCTCAAATATCCTTGATAAAACTTCTTTGCTCATTCCTATTCCGGTATCTTTTACTTTAATAACAACGTATTTATCCTCATTATAGGAATTTATTTCTATCTTTCCTCCGTTAGGCATTGCATCAACCGCATTTGAGATTAAATTTACAAAAACTTCCCTTACCTCCGTCACAATTCCTTCAACGAAAGCACCTGATTTTAAATCCAATAAAACATCTATTTTTTTATCTTCAACTTGAGCTTCATAGGCCCACTTAGGTTTAGTGATCTCTACTGAATGGATGATAGCCTTATCTATATCAACATATTCAACAACCTTATTTCTTCTGCTTGAGAATTCCTGTATTCTTTTTACTATTTTAGCTCCATCCTTCGCGCTTTCCTCTATCATGTCTAAATACTTAATAAGCTCATTATCGTCAATTTTATCTTTAAGAACCTGGACATATCCAAGGATAGGGGTTAAAATGTTGTTAAATTCGTGGGCAACTCCCCCCGTAAGCTCCCCTAAAGCTTGAAGTTTACTGGCAAGAAGCATACCATCTTGAATTTTTTTGTAGTTTTTAAACTGAAGTATCATTTTAGCAACTGTTTCACAAACTTTATATAAAAACTCCGCATTTTCATTTAAGGTGTTATTTACATCCCTCGATGCTAACCATAAATATCCAAAATTAATATCATTATATTTTATCGGCAATATTGCACAGGTAAATATATTATATTTATTCAATATTTCCTTAAACCTTTCTTCTACATCCTCGGTATTAATTAGTATATATTTTACTTTATTAAAGTATTTTTCTATTCTACTTTTTATTTGCTGCGTATAATAAAGTTCAATCATCTTTTCAGGAACATTATAAGCTATGATATCGCTAACCTGTTCTAAACTTGGGGACAAATCAACAAGACCGAAGGAGGCATAATTAGTATTGCATATATACTTTAGGGTGGTTTCGATTATTTCCCTTTCATCCCTTTTATAAGAAATTTCTGTGGATAAATTGCTTATAAATCCAAATATCTTATTCTCCCTTACTGATTTTTCCCTTCGTTTTAAGAAGGTATAAACTATGCCTAGGGTTTCCTCATAGGAAAAACTTACAATATCCTTATTATGAACAAATATTTCATTAATTACCTTGTATATGAAATTTGGATTTAGGTGGGTTATCGCAAAAAAGCCGTCAACACCAAATTTATCGATATTATATATTGAAAGTGCTGATACTGGATAGGATTTAAATATATCATCTAGTTTCTTTTCATAGTAATATAATTTATCCTCAGCATACTCGCTTTCAAAAAAACATTCCCGATCAGCTACAATAGCCACCCCTGAAAAACCTTCAGCTAAAGCTGATTTTATTGTTTCAACTAAAAGATGGGTATTAATGTAAACCTTTTTGTCAACAAAATAATCATAAGCAGAATCAATAACAAGCCTTCCACCTTCAACAAGGAAATTAAAATTATATCCGCACTGCTCCAAAAAAAACTCTAGCTCATTTATATTTTGATTGTGTCTATAAAAAATACACTTTTTATTGTTTCTAAGGGCCCAATCAAAATAAAGAGCTATAATATCGACAACATTATCATCATCTGAAGAAATTAAATGATATCTAACCCCATCCTTGAAGTATTTATCCAGCTCCATAAATTCCTCCTGATTCTACAATCTTCTACAAATATTTTACTAATAATCCCCTTACCTTATCAATAGACATTTTGTACAAAACGATAAAAAATAAAAATATTATGTAAATTATCCACACAATCCACAAACTTATCCACATAATTTTGTCTTAAACTTCAAAGGTTATAGGGATATTTTCCACATTATCCACAGTAAATTTTCAACAAACCTAACATCTTGTCCACAAAATTTGATATGAACTTAACAGGTTTTCTACAATCTTTCCCCAATCTTTAGATTAGGAAAGGCATTTAATGAGAGCTGCGATTGTCTGCCGCTTTTGTATGAAAAATATCCACTTGATGCTATCATAGCTGCATTGTCTGTGCATAGTATATTTGATGGATAATAAAACTTGAATCCATTTTTCTTGCTTAAATTTTCAAGTTCTTTTCTCAATCTTGAATTTGCAGCAACTCCGCCTGCAAGGGCGATTTTATTTACGTTGATTTTCTTTGCTGCCCATATCGTTTTGTTTGATAATACCTCCACCACAGACTTTTGAAAACTTGCTGCTACATCCTCCTTTTTAACTTCTATCCCCTGCATCTTCCTTTTATTTAAATAGTTTAAAACAGCTGATTTTAATCCACTAAAGGAAAAATCAAAGGAATCCTCTTCTAAATAGGCCCTTGGAAAATCAATTGCATCTTCATTACCTTCTTTGGCTAATCTATCTATTAAAGGTCCACCAGGATATCCTAAATCTAAAGCTCTTGCTATTTTGTCAAAGGCCTCTCCAGCAGCATCATCCCTTGTTTTTCCTAATATCTCATAGGAATCGTAACCCTTAACATATACAAGATGGGTGTGCCCTCCCGATACCACAAGGCATAAAAAAGGTGGTTCTAAATCCTTATGTTCTATATAATTTGCACAAATATGTCCTTCAATATGATTAACTCCAATAAACGGCTTTTTTGTCGAAAAAGAAAGACCCTTAGCAAAGGATAATCCAACTAAAAGGGCACCAACAAGGCCTGGGCCATAGGTTGCAGCAATTAAGTTTATATCATCTAATAAAACGTTTGCCTTATCAATGGCTTCCTTCATAATAAGACTAATTATTTCAACATGCTTTCTTGAGGCTACTTCAGGCACTACCCCTCCGAACTTTTTATGGATATCTATTTGCGAGTAAATTATATTAGATAAAACCTCCCTACCATCTTTTACCACAGCTACCGAAGTTTCATCGCAGCTTGTTTCAATTCCTAAAGTCAAAAATTCCTTCATTCGACCCTCTCCTTTAATGAAAACTATATATTTTCTATATAATACTAATTTATGTCGAAAGATTTTTCTACATTTTTCGTCAAAAAAATGCTGATTTTTACAAAATCTTAACACACAAAATCAAAAATGATGCTATAATATAATTGCGGCAACAAAAAAACCCCAACCCATTTACCCAATCAACCCGGGATCCCCCCGGGATTTTTTTTATTCCTTTTCGATTATACTAGTTATATAGATACATCCTTCTTTTTCTTTGTTTGCAAGCCTCTTAAAGTTTAAATTAATGTCGAAATATCTGGCAGCAATATTTAAGTGTTGAAGGGCTATCCCTGCATCAATTCTATTCATTTCAATCATGTGAAAAATATTTTTGGAACTTTTAATATACATATCGATAACATTTTGATTCTTATAAAATCTCCAGGGCTGGCTATTCATGGCTGAAGGTGAAAGCCTTACAGCATCCATTATAAACCTCCAGGTATTATCAAAATCCCCAAAACAAAACTTTTCTAATTCCATTCTTCTTTTAGATCCTATAATAAGCTTTATATAGTCAGTTGCATCCTTAGGATAGCCAAAAGCCACTACAATAACTGGCTGATGGCTATCCTTCATTTTAATTATCTTTTTTACATTTTTCTTATCGTATAATCCCCCAATATAACATGTTCCAAGTCCCATCTCAGTCATTTTAAGCACGATATATTCCAGGGCATAACCCACGTTTTCGAGATAGCCCTCCTTTATCTCTGACGTTGCAATTAAATAATGGGGTGCAATTATTTTGCCATAGCTTCCTATAACTCCTTTTAGTAAATCTAAAAATTGGCTTCCATCTTCAACAAGATGCAGTTCCATATCTATGTTATATAATTTTGGGTGTCTAGATATAAGCTCATAAACTTCTTCAAGCTCTGCAACTGTAATTGGTTCTTCTTGATATTTTCTTACTGATTTTCTCTTAAATATGGCCTCATATTCCCCCATAAATATCCTCCTAGATATTAATAATCTCAACATTATTTACAGCATCATCAATTAAAGCCTTAATATCTAATGCTTCTTCTGATTTCTCAATATCTTGTAGTCTCGGTTTTGTCTTTGGATGTTTTGGAACAAAAATAGTGCAGCAGTCCTCATAAGGAAGTATTGAGATATCATATGTTCCTATTTCCCTTGCAATATCCATAATATCCACCTTATCCATTCCAACAAGCGGTCTAAATACAGGCATCGCAACTACACTGTTTGTAACAAACATGCTCTCTAAAGTTTGGCTTGCTACCTGTCCTAAGCTCTCGCCAGTTGCAAGGCAAAGAGCTCCTTCTTTTCTTGCTATTTCCTCGGCAATACTCATCATGAATCTTCTCATTATTATTGTAAGTTCATCCTCACGACATTTTTCTATTATCTCCATTTGGATCTTTGTAAAGGGAACTACATATAATTTAAAGGAACCTGTGTATTCTGATAGTTTCTTTGCAAGGCTTATTACCTTTTCCTTTGCCCTCTCGCTTGTATATGGGTGGCTATGGTAATAAACCCCTACAAGTTCAAGACCTCTTTTGGCAAGCATGTATCCTGCAACCGGGCTGTCGATTCCACCGGATAAAAGCAATACACCTTTGCCTGCACTTTTATAGGGCATACCCCCCTGACCTTCTAAGTAGTTTGAATAAATATATGCATCCTTTCTTATTTCTATCATTAAAGTAACTTCCGGATCATGAACATCAACGGAAATATCCTTTATATTTTTTAATATTGCTCCTCCAACTTTTTTAGAAAGTTCAAGGGAGTTTAATGGGAAACTTTTATCCTGCCTTTTACATTCTACCTTAAAGGTTTTAAAATTAATTTTTTTCATATGATCAACTGCAGCTTCGCATATTTTTTCAACATCCTTTTCAACAACCGTTGCCTCTGCCACACCTAAAACTCCAAATACTTTTCTTAGCTTTTCTATTGTTTCATCGGTGTATTTTTCTATTATAATTCTCCCAGACTCTTTTATTATATTTGCTTCCTTTCCTATTCTTTGCCTTATATTTCTTATTAAAAGGTCCTCAAAGGTTTTCCTATTTAGTCCCTTTAAGGTTATTTCACTAGAATACTTTACTAAAATCTTTTTCATCTTTTGAACCTCCTCAAAAATTTTAACAAGTTCTTTAATGCGTCGATCGTTTTATCAATCTCTTCCAATTCATTCATGTGGGAAAAGCTAAACCTTATTGTTCCTTCAACTTCTTTTTCATTAAGTCCTATTGAAGGAAGAACATAGTTTCTTTGTCCAACCCTTTTAGCTGAGCAAGCTGAACCAGTAGAAACATAAATTTCATAATCCTCAAGGCCATGTAAGAGAACTTCCCCTCTAACCCCTAAGAAGGATACGCTAAGTATATTATCTATATGCTTTTCATCCTGTGGGCTGTTTATTCTAATATCCTCAATCTCCTTTAGCCTTTCTATAAAATGTCTTTTTATTTCCTTAACCTTTTTCATGTTTTCTTCAATATTATTATATGCAATTTCAGCAGCAACACCAAACCCTGCGATACCTGGAACGTTTTCTGTTCCTGACCTTAAATCCTTTTCCTGACCTCCACCGGTTAATAGGGATTTTAATTTTAAATCTTTTCTTATGAATAAAGCTCCAACACCCTTTGGTCCATGTATTTTATGGCTACTTAAGGATAAAAAGTCGACATCCAATTTTTTTACATCTATCTTTATCTTTCCTAATGCCTGAACTGCATCAAAATGAATCCTTGCCTTTTTACTCTTTGATCTTACTATCTTTATTATCTCCTCAACCGGCTGTATGGAACCTATTTCATTATTTACATACATTATCGTAACAAGCCTTGTATTATCTTTAATTGATCTTTCAAGTTCATTAAGGTCGATTATACCATCCTTATCAACAGAAAGATATGTAGCCTCAATGCCCTCATCCTCGAGCTGTTTTACAGCCTCTTTAACGCTTTTATGTTCGATGGAGGAAGTTATAACATGGTCTCCCCTTTTTAAAAGGCCCTTTAAAACAGTATTGTTTGCCTCTGTTCCACCTGAAGTAAAATATATTTCATTAGGTTCAGCGTTTATTAGCCTTGCTACCCTCTCCCTTGCAAGGCTTATTTTTTTCTCCGCTTCAATTCCAAGTTTGTGGGCAGAGGATGGATTTCCAAAGTTATTTATAAGGCAGTCTAAAACTTCATCAACAACTTCTTTATATGGCCTTGTTGTTGCACTATTATCAAAATATATCATAAGTATTCCTCCCTATTTTTGTAGATTTCTTAGTAAATAGATTATCCCTAAGAATACTGGCTGATGAATGATATATATAAAAAGCGAATTTCTACTTATAAATTCTAAAGCCTTAAATTCTCTATTAACATTAAAAAGCCTTCTCCCTTTAGAGTAAATGCTTTTGTAGGCTACTATACCTAAAATAAAGTAAGAAATATATGGGAATATAGGGAAATAATCAATTGATGCAAAGCCATTATAGTAGAGCCCAAAGGGTAATAGTAAAAAAGTATCAACAGTAATATTTTTAAATACATATCCTAAATAATAAGAAATAATTGCAAAAGGAATTAAAATTCTATTATTGAGTTTAGACAGCAAAGGATATAGCATCATGCTTACACCTAAAAAGTGGAGTATGCCAAATCTTACATATTCGTATTCTATAAAGATATAAGTTGCTATGGTAACTAAAATCCCTATCCCAAATACTCTTAATCCCCTTTTAAATGAGTTTTTGCTAAATCCGCTGGATATTCCAGCAACAAAAATGAATAGAAATTGTCCTATATTTGCTATAATTATCCAAAATAAACCTTCTAAATTAATATCTTTAGGCCAATAATACTTTATATCATATGCTAAATGATATATTAACATTATTATTATGGCTATAAATCTTAAAAGATCAAGTTCAAAAATTCTTTTTTTCATCCTTCCCCATCCTTTAAAATTTAAAAATTTCACCTACATTTATACTAAAGTCTTCAAATATTTCCACTTTAGCTATATCTTCCTCTCCATAAATTTTAGGTTTTCCATATTCTCCGTTATTATTAAGCAAAAAAACTATAACTATTTTTTCGATGGGATTTACTATCCAATATTCCTTTACTTTAAATTTTTCATATAAGTTTAGCTTTTTAATATAGTCTATTGATGCAGTTGAAGGAGATACTATTTCTATAATCATATCCGGGGCACCCTTACAACCCCTTTCATCAAGTTTAGATTTATCACAAATTATAGATAAATCCGGCTGAACAACAGTATCAGCCTCATCCTCCCTCTGTCCTTCTTTTATTAACCTTACATCAAAGGGTGCTGCATAAACCTTGCATTCTTTGCCCAAAAGAAAATTTGAAAATATCCTTGAAAGATTCATGGAAACTTCTTGGTGAATTCTTGATGGCGCCACCATATTATAAACATAACCATCTATAAGTTCAACTCTTTCACCCTCAGGTAAATTTAAGTATTCTTTATATGTCATCTTTGTTTCAATTCTCTTAAATGCTTCACCCATAACACCAACTCCATAATCATTGTTTAATTTAATATTACATAAACAAGGTATTTTTAGCAATAGAAAAAGGACTATTCTAATTTTTTAAAGATTAATGATTTCAAAGCCGCAAACATTCTTTATATTTCTATTAGTGTTAATTTATGTTAATAAATATTGAGCTCACATTTTTTGTTTGATAAAATAGTTGTGAAAACGTTTGAACAAGAGGAGGGGAAATTTCATGAAAATTTTTATTTCAAAATTCAAAAAATTTGTTATCTGCTTAACGATTTTATCTTTCCTTATCTTATCAAGCTATTTAAAATTAATTTTTGCTTCTCAAACAGTTCAAATTGATTCCAATCCACTCGGTCCAGTTACTTCTAAGGATGTTATATATCAGATAATAACTGATCGCTTTTTTGATGGTGACCCTTCTAACAACATCCCATCTTCCCCTACACTTTTTGATGATAAAAATGGGGATGGACTAGGTGATGGGAACGATTTGAAACTTTATCAAGGTGGAGATTTTCAAGGTATAATAAATAAAGTTCCATATTTAAAACAAATGGGTATAACCGCTGTATGGATTTCTGCACCATACGCAAATCGCGATACAGAAATTATTGACAAACAGCCTGATGGTTCAATCAATATTTGGACAAGTTTTCACGGATATCATGCAAGAAATTACTTCACAACTAATAAACACTTTGGAACAATGAAAGATTTTGCTCGTTTAAGAGATGCTTTGCATCAAAATGGAATTAAATTGATTATAGATTTTGTTACTAATCATAGTAGTAGATGGCAAAATCCAACAGATAATTTCAAACCAGAAGACGGGAAATTATATGAACCTGATAAAGATAGCAATGGTAATTATGTTTTTAATTCTGACGGTGAACCCATTGATTATAATGGTGATGGAAAAATAGAAAATTTAGTTGCAGATCCTCACAATGACACTCAAGGTTTCTTTCATGGACTAGGTGACAGAGGTAACGATTCTTCAAAATTTGGATACAGACATAAAGATCTAGGCTCTTTAGCAGATTATTCACAAGAAAATCATCTTGTAATCAAACATTTAGAAAAAGCAGTATTATTCTGGAAGAATAAGGGTATTGATGGGATTAGGCATGATGCTACTTTGCATATGAATCCCGCATTTGTTAAGGGATTAAAGGATGCTGTTGATAGTGAATCACGCGGTCCTATAACTCATTTTGGTGAATTTTTTATAGGAAGACCTGATCCAAAATATGATGAATATAAGACTTTCCCTGATAGAACAGGTGTTAACAATCTTGACTTTGAGTTTTTCAGGAGCATAACATCAACATTCGGTGATTTTAGCAAACCAATGAGTGACTTTGCCAATATGCTAATATACACTTCAAACGACTATAAATATGAAAATCAAGCAGTTACTTTTATTGATAACCATGATGTTACAAGATTCGGTTATATTCAAAGAAATAAAAAAGTTTATCATGCAGCGCTGGTAGCATTATTAACATCTCGAGGAATACCAAATATATATTATGGAACAGAACAATATTTAACTCCCAATGATAGCAGTGATATTGCAGGGAGAATGTTTATGCAAAAATCATGTTCATTTGATACAAATACAACAGCTTTTAAAATAATTTCTATTCTATCTAGTTTAAGGAAAACTAATAATGCTTTAGCATATGGAACAACAGAGATACTTTTTGCAAATGATGACGTTCTAATAATGAAGCGACAATTTTTCAATAAACAAGTAATTATTGCAATCAATAGACAGCCCGATAAAAGTGTTCATGTAAATCAAAACATTTCTGTGTCTTTGCCTAATGGCAATTATACTGATTATTTAAATGGTCTCTTAGGTGGAAGGACCTTAGTAGTATCAAATGGTAAACTTATGGGTGGTCCATTTACAATGAATCCAGGCGAAGTATCAGTGTGGAGTTATAATCCAACTATTGCAGATCCTGTTATAGGAGATGTAATTTCTACAATGGGGCGTCCTGGAAATATAGTGTATATTTATGGAGAAAATTTAGATGGGCAAATAACAGTTAAATTTAATAATACTGTTGCAACAGTAATATCAAACCAATATGATATGATAAAAGCTATTGTTCCTAACGTAACACCCGGAACTGTTAAAATTACCGTAACTAAATCAGGTAAAACAAGCAATCAATTTGACTATGAAGTTCTTTCAGGAGATCAAGTCCAAGTTATATTCCATGTTAGAGCAAATACTCAATGGGGTGAAAATGTTCATATTGTAGGTAATTTACCTGAATTGGGCAATTGGGATACAAATAAATCAACCGAATCAATGATGTGTCCAAATTATCCTGAATGGTTTTTACCTGTTAGCATTCCTATAGGAAAAACTTTTGAGTTTAAATTTATAATAAAAGATTCAAATGGAAATGTGAGATGGGAATCAGGCTATAATAGAGTTTTTACCGCTCCTAGCGATCCCCAAGGTTCTGTCGACACTCCTGTATATGACTGGAGATACTAAAAATTGCCAGCATCATTGATGCTGGCAATTTTTATCAGCTCTTTACTGCACCTGCAGATAATCCTTCAATTATATATTTTTGAATAAATGTAAATATAATAACAATCGGTATGGCAACTAAAATTGCACCTGCTGCAAAGGTTGTAAATTTAGTATTTGCTTGTCCTGTAACCATTTCTAAGAGTCCTACTGCTAATGTTTTCTTATCAGCAGTTCTTAAAACTAATCTTTGGAAAATAAAGTCCATCCATGGTCCTGTAAAACTTGTCAATGCAAGAAAAACAATAATTGGTTTTGCAAGAGGCATTATGATCTTTGTAAAGGTTGTAAAGTTTGAAGCCCCGTCAACTCTTGCCGCTTCATCTAAACTTCTTGGAATTTGGTCAAGATATCCTTTGACTACCCATGTATTGCCTGGAATTTGTGCTCCAGCATAAAATAGCACCAATCCAATGTGTGTATTTAATAGATTTAATTGCATTAACAAAACATAGATAGCAGTAAGAGTTAAAAAGCTTGGAAATACTTGTAAAACAAGTATTGTCATTAGTGTTAACTTCTTTCCTTTAAATTTAAACCTTGACAAAACATAAGCTGTAAAAGAAGTTAGTATCACAGATAAAATCATATTCATAAAAGCAATTTTCAATGTGTTCATATACCAAATTGGATAATCTGTTTTTGTAAAGAGTTCTTTATAATGAATAAAAGTAGGATTCTTAGGAAACATAGTAGAACTATATAAGCTATTACCTGGATTTAATGATGAACCAATCGTCCAAACAACAGGGAATAATACAACAATTGAATGTATTATCAAAAAAGTATATAAAAATATTCTTAATATCATTTTTTTAGGACTTAATTTCTTTTTATATGAAGGACTAATAAATTCCTTTCTTTCAATATTAGAAACCATCATTGTATCAAATCCTCCTCTTTAAATGACCTTGTTCTAGTGAATGAATATGCTACGATAGGTGCTATCATTAAGAAAATTAAAATAGTAACAACCGACGCCATATGGTATTGTTGTTGATCTAAAGTCATTTTATATATCCAGGAAATCAATAAATCTGTATGTCCTGCATACCTATATTCAGGGTTTACAGGTCCTCCATCAGTTACCGCATAAATTAACATAAAGTTATTAAAATTGTATGCAAAACTCATAATAATTAATGGAGCTGTTGAATAAAAAACTAAAGGTAATGTTATATGGAAAAACTTATGAAATCCTGTTGCACCATCTATATCTGCGGACTCATATAAATCCCTAGATATATTAGTTAATATACTTGTCATAAGAGCCATAAAGTAAGGTGCACCTAACCAAAGATTAATTAATACTAACACTATTTTTGCATTTAAAGGTTCTGTTAACCAATCTATCCTTGGCAATCCAATTTTTTCTATCATGTCATTTATTATTCCTGGTCCACTGAACATAAGCCTCATAACAAGCATTGATATTAACCCTGGGATAGCATAGGGCAATATAAAAATACTTCTCCAAAACTTTTTTATTTTAACCTCAGCAGAATTTATTAGCATAGCCAAAAATAGTCCACCAAAATAACTCGTAAAAGTTGCTAAAAATGCCCAAATAATTGTCCATTTTATTGTTCCCTTAAGTGTTGTGCTCCATATATCCATACTAAAAAGATCTTTAAAATTACTAAATCCAACCCAATCAACTAGATTCCTTGGTGGTAAATGATAAGGTGCTGAAAAGTTTGTAAATGCGACAAGAACAGTAAATATTATTGGTAATAAAATTAAAAACATAAGAGACAAAAGTCCAGGAGTTAAAACAATATAGGGAAACATTCTATCTAATTTATCATGTATTGTCAGTTTTTTATATTCAATCCTTTCAGCATTAACTCCTGCATCTTTAATATTAAATAAATATAAAAATATTACTAAAAGCAATATTAACACAGCTATTAGGCCTTGAAGCATTAAAAATATTGAATGATCAAAAACAGCTTTCCCGTTAACATAATGAAACTTTACTTCACCCAGAGTATACAATCCCCAAAAAGCATTAGCAAAATTAGGGATATTAATTAAAGCTAAAATTTCAACCAACATAAAAGATATTCCTTTTATATACTGCTTATTGTATATCTGTCCTAGTCCCATGAAAAGTGCAGATAAAAGCATCGACTTTTTCTTTTTCTCCATCCTTTTCCCTCCTAAAAACAAATCCTCATTTTAAATATAAGGCATGGAAGTAAACTTCCATGCCATTAAATTTTAAATAATAAATTATTTTTGTGAAGCTATTGCGTCCTTTATAGTTTGAACAGCCTTATCAAGAGCTGCCTTTGGTTCCATCTTTCCATCCCAAATAGCTGAATATGCTGCAGCCATTGGTTCCCAAACAAGAGCCATTTGTGGTATTGATGGCATTGGAGTTGAGTTTTGTGCTTGAGCCATAAATCCTGCAACTATTGGGTCATCCTTTATCTCTGGCTTATCCATTAATGCTTTAACTGGAGGTATTTGTCTTGTCATTTCGAATCTCTTTAAAAGCATCTCATCTGAAGTAACAAAATCCAAGAAAAGTTTAGCAGCATTAGGATACTTTGTAAATGAGCTTAAGTATAATCCTCTGATTCCTGAGAATGATATTGGCTGCTTTCCGTTCATTGTTGGAAGTGGAGCAACACCAAAGTTAACTTTAGCCTTTTGATATCCTGCAACTGCCCATGGTCCATTGATTATCATAGCAGCTTTCTTTGCTGCAAATTGTCCATCCATGAATTGATAGTTAGCATCCTTTTGTTTTACATCAAATATACTTCTCAATGATTTAAAATACTTAGCACCTTCAACTGCACCTTCGTTATTTAATCCGATATCGTCCTTATTTGTTCCATTATCTCCAAATACATATCCTCCAAATGCTGTTAAGAAGCAATGTGAGAAGTATGCGTTTCCAACATCCCACATTAATGCATATTTCTTTTCCTTTGGATTGTTATAAGTCTTTGCAAATTCAACTATTTCTTCAAATGTCTTTGGTGCTTCCTTTACTATGTCCTTGTTATAGAATAATGCATATGTTTCTATTGCTGTTGGATATCCATAAATTGTTCCTTCATAGCTTACACCGTTAATAGCTGCTTCGAGGAAGCCATTCTTAAATCTATCTGGATTATGATTTGGTTGAATTAAACCTGCTGCTACCATTTTTCCAACGTGGTCATGTGGAGCTGAAATTATGTCAGCACCAACACCTGCAGGTCCATCTTGTTGTAACTTTCCTGATGTTTGAGTATGATCAACTGGTTCAAATTTAACCTTTACACCATATTTCTTTTCAAATTCTTGTGCTGCAAACTTTATAAATTCTCCTTCTGGTCCGTCGCTTTCCCAAACAACAAGGCTTGCACCTTCTTCTGGCTTAATTTCTTCTGCTTGTTGTTGATTGCCTTGGTCTTGTGTTTGGTCTGCGCCCTTCTTAGCACAGCCTGCAAATACTGACACTACTAATGTGAGTGCCAAAATAAGGCTTAAAAGTTTTTTCATAAAGATCCCCCTTTAATTTTAATTTTAAGTAAGCTTGGACAATTTTAATATTTAATTTCACAGTGCAAAAGCACTGTGAAAACGTTTGAACAATTTTATTATACACCTTTAATTCAATTTTTTCAATTCAAAAATTATTTTTAAATTCGATTTTTTTCAACAATTTTATTTCATAAAAATCAACTATATATTAAATATATATTAATTAAAATTTTCAAAAATGATAAAGAGGTAGCAATGCTACCCCTTTACTTAGTATAAGCTTTATATATATATCCTGTCTTCCCTTTGTAGTTAATCTTTAACCAATTTCCAACCTGTCCTACTACTTCAACCTTTGTTCCCTTCTTTAATGAACCAATTGCTCTTGCTTCCTTCTTGTAGGAGCTTCTTACATATAGGCTTGATGCTGTAACAGTAACATATTTCTTTGGCTGTGGCTTAATAACAGGTTTATTTTCAACTGGCTTTTCTTCTTTGACTTCCTTAACTTCATCTTTAACTGGGTCTTCACCAGCTACTAAATATCCAACCTGCACTGGTGCAATAACTTTAACATTTCTTAACTCTTCAATTAATGCTTCCCTTATTGGAATTCCTGTATCTACTACATTTTTAGCACCTTTAAAATCGTAACTGTCACCACCCTGATACATAAAGTCATTAGTAACAACGGTATAATATTTATCCATTTCCACCTTTGTTCCATCATCAAGCCTCATTGAAGTTATTCTTTCACCCTGCTTAGCGTTTGGATCATAGTAAACTTTAACACCTGCAAGTTGAACCCAACCTATTGTTTGGTTCATTATACCATTTTCTATTGCCTTCTTAAGATCAGCACCTGAAAGTTCCATCTTAACAAGAGTATTATCAAAGGGCATTACTTCATACATCTTTCCAACGGTTATATCTCCCTTTAGAATAGATGTTCTTAATCCTCCACCATTTGTAATACCAATTTGAACGCCAGCTCTCTTTCTCATAACATCGCTTACCCATTCTCCAAGAAGGGATAAGCCCTGGAATCTATCATGTGGTAAATCAACTTCAGTTTTTCCTATAACTTCATCAAGTATTGGTTTTAAGTCTTTATCATACTTATCATATATAGCCTTAACCTCAGCATCATCAGCTAAAGTTGTGCTAACTGATACAACTGAAGGTTCAATTCCTATAAGGTATCCATAGTGATTGTATTTTAATGTTAATTTTCCTAAAGTTCTTCCGTTATAGTATGCTTGAACGATTGGCTTGCCATTTACATATCCTGAAACTGTCATATGGGTGTGGGCTGTAATTATACCATCAAGATATTTAACCTGTGCAAGATCCGCACCTTCACCAGATATAACCTTAGTTGTAGCATCCTGTGCTGTTCCAAGATGAGTTAATGCAATTAAAATATCTGCCTTTCCTTCAGGAACATAACCATTCTTAATTAGATACCCCCATTCTTCAGCTGTCTTTACTGGATCTGCAAAAATAAGGTACTTCACGTTTTCAGGTTTTGTCTTATAGGCAGTCTCTGGTGTTGCAAGGCCAAGAAAAGCTATCTTTACGCCATTTACCGTTACATACTTATATGGCTTTGCCCATGTTACAGGTTTTCCTGTGGTCTTATCTATAATATTTGCAGCTAAGAAATCAAAGCCACCTTCTTCTGCCCACTTTGGTATTAAATCCAAGCCCCAGTCAAATTCATGGTTACCAACAGCAGATGCAACTATTCCTAAATTCTTTAACATATCAGATACCGGTTTTCCTTTTAGTAAGTTAGACATAGCTGAACCTTGATATATATCTCCTGCTGCAACAACTATAGTATTAGGGTTATTCTTTTTAATATCCTTTATTGCAGTTGCAAGTTTTGCAGCACCTGGGTTCTTTCCTTCTGTCTTTAATGCACCATGGAAATCATTGAAGGATACTATCTCAATCGTTTTTGTAATATCCGGAACCTTATCCCATGTAACTGATTTTACATTTGGTGTTCTTCCATCTGCTGAAGTTGGAAGGCTCATCTTACCGCTATTTACAAGCTCTACAACTTTATCATGTTTATCTTTATCCCAGCTGTAGCCTATAAGTTTCCAATTGTTGCTGCATTCTGGATAAATTACTCCACCCTTTACTTCCTTTATGTATTTTGCAATCATTTCTCTAACCTGTGGAGTATCCTTCATATCAATTTCTGAATTAAATACAACTTCAACATTTTCACCCTTAAATAGTCCCGTGTCCTTGTTTAAAAGATGCGTATTAGCTCTATAATTGTTTACAGCAAGCTTTATTATATCGTCATCCTCAACAGGAGTATCATTCATATACCTTAAATTCTTTATTCTGTTTCCAGGTTCTGCTGAAATATCTATTTCATATTTTACTCCATAGAACATGTCATAGTTGTATATTCTTATATTTGGATTAAATGAAATTGTAAGGTCCCCTGGCTTAAATGTGTTATAATAGCTTGCTGACCATTCCATGTATTTTTTGAGTTGTTTTCCTGTTACCTTTAAAACATAAAGGCTGTTATCATATTGATAAATCAATGATGTATCAGACTTTTTGATAGGTCCTGCCTTAATATTGGATCTGGAATTAAATAGTGCTGCAGCTGCAACGTCTGCTTTTCCGTAATGCATCTGAACTTTATTTATAAGCTCAATCATTGCTGTAGGCTGAAGCTGTGCCTGTGGAATTCCCTTTATTTCATCGGCTGGAGCTAGATCCCCACCAACAAGCTCACCTATAACTGTATTTGCATCAGCAAGGGCTATTTCATGATATGGTTTTAATTTTTCATAAAGCTCTTTATCCTCATCATAAACAATAGTTGGCGATGAAGATGAACCTGTATAAACATCAATAAGCTCAGAATTTACGTCAGTATTTCTATCTGCAATTACGTATTTTCCGTTTGCATTCTTTGTAAGCTTAATTGTAATTCTTGCAAGTTGTGCGCCATTGCTTGTAGGCTCTGTAATTACTACGCCGTTAACAACATTTTTAGCAACCTTCATATGGGCATGTCCTGCAACAATAGCTGCAAGCTCTGGAACTGCCTTTGCAAGCTCATCTGCACCGTCGTTGCCATACTCTGGGGTTGGACCCATATGTTCAACTGCGATGATAACGTCAACTTGGTCTTTAATCTTATCTACTACTTTTCTTGTCTCTTCAATTGGATTTGTTACGGTATATCCTTTTAGGTTTTCTGCATCCCATTTTGTAATATGCGGAGTAACCATTCCTATTATACCAACCTTAACTCCGCCTCTTTCGACTATAGCATAGGGTGCCCCTAATGTTGTTCCATCCTGTTTATATACGTTTCCACAAAGTGCCTTTCCTTTGAATTGGGAAGCTATCTTTTCAAGAGTTGGAATACCATAGTTGAACTCATGATTTCCAAATGTCCAAGTATCGTATCCCATTTCGTTCATTGCTACGATCATTGGATGCTTTTCAGAGTTGTTAAATAACTGATTTGAGTTGCCTTGAATTGTGTCACCATTGTCTACTAAGATAGTGTTTGGATTTTGTACTCTGAATTTTTTAACCGCAGAAAAGATCTGAGCAAGGCTACCTGTTTTGCTAACTGAGTTTGTTGCATAATCGTAGGATACAAATCTTCCATGAAGGTCGCTTGTTGCAAGAATTTGGATTTCAACTGTGTCTGAATTTGCATTGACTTTAATAGGTCCAAGGATTGTAAAAATCATTAAAAGCGTCAAAATCCATGATGTCAATACCTTAAAATGCTTTTTCATCATATCCCCCCTAGAAGTATTTTTAGAGTGTATTAAAATTATAATCCTTTTTCAAAAGTTTGTAAATATTTCTTATGTTTCAAAAAATTTAACTTTTATGACTTTTTATAGTATAATTAAGTTAAAATTAATCTAAGGAGGTCAAAAATGGAACTTAATAAATTCATCGAATTTAAAAAAAAATTAATAAAAAATATCTCAAATATAATTGTTGGAAAGGATAAGGAAATTGAACTAATTATTACTTCCTTTATATCCTCTGGACATATATTATTAGAGGACATCCCAGGCGTTGGTAAAACAACCCTTGTTAAGGCCTTTGCAAAATCCTTAGGATTAGAATTTAAAAGGGTCCAATTTACTCCTGACCTTTTACCATCTGATTTAACTGGAATCAATTTTTATAATCCAAAAACAAGTGAATTTGAATTTAAAAAAGGCCCTTTATTCACAAACATAATACTTGCAGATGAAATAAACAGAGCAACCCCAAGGACTCAATCAGCCCTTTTGGAAGCAATGGAGGAAAGACAAATAACCGTCGATGGTCAAACTATTAAACTTCCTATTCCCTTCATGGTTTTAGCGACACAAAATCCTATAGAAAGCTATGGAACCTTTCCCCTTCCTGAGGCACAAATAGATAGATTTTTAATGAAAATTAGTCTTGGATATCCTGAAAGGGAGGAAGAAATTAAAATTATAGATAAATTTGTTCAAGGGGATTTTGAAAAGAATCTTGAAGCTGTTGTAGACTTTGAAGAAATGAAATATGTTAAAGAAAGCTACACTAAAGTTAAAGCAAATAAAGATGTTCTAAACTATATATTAGATATAATAAAGGCAACAAGAAATGATAGCAGAATTGAACTTGGCGTAAGTCCCCGTGGAACGCTTGCACTTTTTAAATCTTGCCAAGCCTTTGCTGCATTAAACGGAAGGGACTTTATAATTCCAGAGGATGTGAAATACCTTGCTCCCTATATACTTAGCCATAGAATATTAACTAAACAAAGCTCTAAAGAGAGCTTTTACATCATAAATAGCATACTAGAGAACACTCCCGTTCCTTTAGAAAATTTTTAGGGGTGAAATGATGTTTATATGGCTATTTATTTTAATACTATTAGGGATATATATTAATTTTTTATCTAAGAAAAACGCCTTTAAAAAACTATTTTATTCAGTAAAATTCTCTAAAGAAATTGTAGAAATAGATGAGGAATTTGAAATTATATCAATAATAGAAAACAAAAAGATATATCCAATTACATATCTAAATATAAACCAGGAATATCCGGAAGAATTTAAGTTTATAGAAGGAAATAATTTTAAAGGGATTTTTAAAACAAAGATGTCTGTCCTGCCCTTTCAAAGGGTAAAAAGATCCTTTAGGGTTTCATGTTTAAAAAGAGGGCGATACATATTAAAAAATGCAGAGATAACCTGCGGTGACCTTTTTGGATTTGAGACGATGACACAATTTTATGAATCCTTTGCAGAAATAGTAGCCCTCCCAAAATCCTATAGCCTAAAAAGGCTAACACCCTATGGTTCATACACCGGTGATATATCAGTAAAAAGATGGATCATTGAGGACCCTTTGGTTAACATCGGAATAAAGGAATATACAGGAAGGGAACCTTTAAAGCAAATCCATTGGCCTTCTTCTTTAAAACATCAAAAAATCATGGTTAAAGAATACGATTTTACGACTGACAACAACCTTTTAATTGCTTTAAATATTGAAACCTGCAAACCATTTTGGCAAAAAATCGACGGAGATGCAATTGAAAGATGTATATCCATAACAAGAAGCTTAGTGGATGAATTTGAAAGTCTAAAGGTGCCCTATGGTTTGATTTCAAATGCCCAAAATTTTTTAAATAGCACATTGCACAATCCAGGGCTTGGTCTTAACCATAGATTAAAAATTTTAGAATCCCTCGGCAGAATAGATTACAGCATATTTTGCCCCTTTGAAGATATAATTAAAACAAAAAATTCTATTAAAAACACAACTATAGTTGTTATAACCCCTATAATTTTAGATGAATATGTAAGTCCAATTAATAATCTTACAAAATTTTATCAAAAAGTAGTTTTAATAACTTTAAATACTAATAATATAGAAAAATTAACCAAACAAATTGAAATATATTTTGAAGGTGAGTAAAATGAAAATTTTTTATGTAATAAACAGGCTTTTAATTTTTTACATTCTTCTTTATTCCCTTTCCTTCATATTTTACGGCTTAATTTATAGCATAAATCCCTTAATAAGATATACAATTTTAATTATTTTATCAGCTATAGTTTTAGTTTTCTCTTTTAAAGAAGAATTATCATATTATTATTTCCTTGATAAATTTCAAATTGAAATAAAAATAATACTTGGTCTCTTTGGCTTTTTCTTGATTTTTTTTCAAATTTCCTTCTTAAACAAAATATCCGGAATATTATTTGTTTATCTTGTATCTTCAATCATACTATCAAGGAGCTTAAGAATTGAAGAAACCCTTTCGGATAATGCAGAAAGGTTAAATAAAAAAATAAATTATATTATTCTCTTAACCTCAGTAATAATTAGCATAGAAAAATTAAGACAGGCCTTATTAAGATTCTTTATCCTTATTTATGACAAAACAATAGAAGTATTCTTTTATCTTTTTTCTTGGTTTTTCATTATTGTAGCAAAACTTTTTGAAAAATTATTTAAAGGCTTAAGGATAAAAGTGGGCTCTAACGGCCAAGAGGGAATTCTACAAATAAAAGATGTAAAAAGAATTATAGAAAACAAAGAAAATAAAAATCTTTTTGTTTTTTATAAATCAATGTCAATTATATTTCAAATATTAATAATTTTACTTTTTATATACTTAATTTATAAGATTTTTTTAAGATATTATAATTCCTCTAAAGAATATGCAAAATTCAAAGAAGAAAGAGAATTTATAAGGGATAATTTATCGATAAACAAGATATTCAAAAGAATCGCAAGGCCAACCAATAAGATTAGATTATATTATCAAAAATATTTGATTTATATAAATAAATTCAAACAGCTAAAACCCTCCGATACAACCCTCTCAATAAAACAAATGGCCGACTCATTTATAGCACCTGACATAAATGAATTTATAAGGCATATTTATGTAAAAGAAAGATATGGTGAGAAAATTTTAAGTCCTGCTGATAAAGATAAATTCATTAAAACTATCAAAAACATAAAAAAGCACGTAATATGATCACGTGCTTTTTCTTATTATCAGCTTAGTTTCAATAACATCCGTATCGCTGTAAAGATTTTTATCTTCAATAAGATCTAAAAGCTTTTGTGCCGCCCTTTCGCCTAAAAGTCTCATGTTTTGATCAACGGTTGTAAGTTTTGGATTTGTCATTTGTGAAAGTATTATATTGTCAAAGCCTATTATAGCGATATCATCAGGAACCTTAAGGTTTAGTTCATAGCATCCGTTTAAAACTCCAACTGCCATAAGGTCATTGCAGGCAAAGAAGGCAGTGATTTCTTTCCCCAATTGATATTTTGATGATAACTCAATCAAAACCCTCATCGTATTTTCTACAACGTCTATGTTGTTTCCATCTTGAACAGTAATAACTATGGGCTCAATTCCTATATTTTTCATATATTCTTTATATAAATTCTCCTTTATATCATAGGAATAACTGCTCTCTCCTCTTATAAAGGCAATATTTTTATGCCCTAATGAAATCAAATGTTCAAGGGCCTCCTTAGTTCCCTTTTCTTCATCTGATAGGACAAAATTTGTTCTAACGTTTTCATGATAACCATTAATACAAACAACAGGAATCTTTTTAGAAACCTCTTCTATAAATCCATTTTTCATATTTTCCGTTTGAGGGTCAATAAGGACTATCCCATCTACATATCTTTCTAAAAATTTGTTTATCCTTCTTTTTTCAGAATCCGCTCTACCCCTTGAATCGCTAATGTATACATCATAATCCCTGCTTCTCATAATCCTTTCAATTCCATGCACAACTTCAGTAAAGAACATATTTGTAAGTCCAGGGACTACAACCCCAATACTATTTGTTCGTTTATTTATAAGGCTTCTTGCAAGGGGATTGGGTTGAAAATTAAGCTTTTTAATTGCAGCCTCTACCCTCTCCCTTGTTTCCTTTTTTACAGGATAATTCCCATTAATAACCCTCGAAACTGTTGTTATAGAAACACCAGCTTCCCTTGCCACATCTTCAATGGTATATTTCATAATTGTCCCTCCAAGGCAACATTTCTTAATCCGATTATACATTACTTTAGCGCTGTAGTCACCACTAAATCTCCTTTAATCGAATTAATTGGCTTGAAAAATCTCCATCTAATATAAGTTCTAACCCTACATTTTTTAAATAAGCTCCACCTTTTCTAACAATTTTATCACTGTATTTAACTTCATATATTTTATCGTCATTTAATCCCTTTAATTTAACTTTATATTGTTTTCTCCCGAATTTTTCATATAACTTAAATACAAAAACGACTGATTCCCCTTGATAAACATACTGAATAGCATGGATTTCATCTTTAAGAATGGATTTAATTCTAAAAAGATCTCCCTTTTGAACTATATGCCTTATTTCTTTATACTGCTTTATCTTCTCCTTTGCCAATTCAATTTCTTCCTTTGTCCATTTATTTATATTTCCTCCAATACCAAGTGAGCCCATCATAGCAACATGAAATCTAAATTCAAGGGGAATGGTCCTTCCATTTATAAAATTTGGACAATCTGTCACCCAGCATCTCATAGTTTTTGCAGGATAAATATAGCTTACAGACTCTTGAATAAATAGCCTATCTAAAGCATCGGTATTATCACTTGTCCAAAATTCATCGAAATAATTTAAAACTCCAAAATCCATTCTCCCTCCTCCAGAGGCACAGGCCTCAATCTCTATCCCATTATGTTTTTCCCTTAATCTTTCAATTAGATCAAATACAGCCTTAGAATGTAAAAACCAAATCATCTTCTGTTCTTTTATGTCCAAATTAAGAGCCCCAGCCTCAGAAAAGGGCCTATTCATATCCCATTTTATATATTTTATATTGTAATTAGTAAGCAACCCATCCAGCACATTAAAAATATACTCCTTTACTTCATTTAAACTTAAGTTTAATACCAGCTGATTTCTTGAAGTTGTAAGTTCCCTGTTGTTAAACCTATATACCCAATCAGGATGCTGTCTATAAAGTTCGCTATCAGGATTTACCATTTCAGGTTCTATCCATAAGCCAAAATCCATGCCAAGCCCGTTAACTTCATGGATTAGCTCCTCCAGCCCATTTGGAAATTTATGTCTATTTACCTTCCAGTCCCCTAAGCCTGCTGAATCGCTATATCTTTCTCCAAACCATCCATCATCAACAACAAACAATTCACAACCTATATCCTTTGCCTTTCTTGCCAATTCAATCTGTTCATCACATTTAACATTAAAAAGAGTTGCCTCCCAGGAATTAAACAGGACCGGCCTTAAGGAATTTCTAAGGTCAACAGGTAGGATAATATCCCTTACAAATCTATGAAGCCTATGGGACATATCTGAATATCCTTTGTCTGTATATCCAATATATGCTTTAGGCAGAATAAGTGCCTCTGAGGGCTTTAATTTGTATTCAAAGTCAAAATCGTTTAACCCCATTAATAGCCTCGTATAGTAATAGGGAGTGGCTTCAACTAAAATTTTAAAATTACCAGTATATTCTAATGCTCCAAAGTAAACCTCACCCTTATCTTCATTTGCATCAATATCTAATATAAAATATGGATTATTGTTATGTCCTGTGTTACCCTTTCTGCTTTCAAGGATTAACTTGCCCCCATCTAATCTTTGTTTAAACCTTCTTCCTTCTCCTACCCAATGCCCCAATACATTTGTTATGTTATATCCTGTTCCGTCTATATTAATTTCACATGAATAGGCCTTTTCAATAAAAATATCTTCTTCTCCTAAATTTTTTATATCTACCCATCTTGCAATAATATCGTATTCCTCATATATTTTATAATTTAAAAATATCGCTATTGGATAAAATTTATCCTTTAGCATTATTCTTAAGACATCCTCTTCAATAGCAAAACCGTCATATTCCAATACCAAATCCCTTGTCCCATCGCTAAATCTTACCTTTACAGCCGGCTCTTTGTATCTTAGTCCCCCCCAAGGTGTATATTCTTCCCATGCTATATCGCAGCTGGAATCATTAGAGGATATATCCCTAATTTCAAAGTGTTCAAAGTCCTTCTCATCAGCTTTATTGCCAAAATAAATATGCCTTAAGAGGCCCTTATAAGGCCCAAAGGCATATTGAATATTCTTCCCTTCCAAAACAAATATATTATTTAATACCTTTATCATCTATATCCCCCCGACTATTTTGACTTCAAAGGGTGAAAGTGTATATTCTCCAAAAGCTTTTTCCTCTTCAGTATGGTTTATGATAAATAAATATTTTTCCCCATCATACTCCCTTTTGTATATTTCAATTCCTTCCTCCGAATTATAATGCTCTAAACTCAGCTCTTTAATAACTTCAATTGCAATTTCATCCATAATAAAATCTTCTACTCCACCGCCAATATAATAAACCTTGCCATTTTTATATTTGTTTACAGTTACGCAGGAAAACTCCCTATAAAATTTATCGGCATATTTGTATAAGGACTTTGCATTGATTGGCCTTATAATATCCCTCCATACCTTTACCTTTGCCCTTTTGCCATTACTATTTTCTATTTCTACAATTTGTCCTTCCTGTAGTGCTTCCACCTCTAAAACTTCGATGCCTGCTAAGTTTCTGAATATCCCAGGTAAAACTTCTCCTAAGATTAAATTATTATTTCTATCCTTAATCCCAGCTCTAAAGGACAAAATTAAAACTCCACCCTTTTCAACAAATTCCTCTAATTTCTTTTTTAAATTATCATCCTGGATCATCATCACAGGTAGGAGTAGAACCTTGTATTTAGAAAAATCCTCCCTTGTTGAAATGACATCAATATTAACATTTTTCTTATAAAATGGCCTATAAAGCCTTAGGGCTTCCTTCACAAAATTAAAGGCTGTGCTTTGGGGTTGAATCCTCCATGACCAAATATTTTCATAATCATAAATAAGGGCAATATCGGATTTAACAGGAGATCCTAAAATTTTTTCGTATTTAATTATGTCATTAAAGAAATCCTTAACCTCATTAAATTTTCTTCCCTCTCTATTATCATGGTCAATTATTCCATAACAAAATTCCTCCGTCCCAAAGGTTGCTGCCCTGTATCTAAAAAACAATATAGCCTCTGCACCATGGGCAACTGCTTGATATGCCCACATCTTTGCTTGGTTAGGTCTTGGAAGATAACCTATAATATTATGTCCTTGAGCCCCCATAAGTTCTTCTAATATCCAAAAGTTTTTTCCTTTAAGTCCCCTTACAAAGTCAAGGTTCATAGCAATTTCTTCAGGAGGTATTGGCTCCCTTAAGCCTCCCCAAACTGGATAATTGTCGTAGGAGGCTATATCCATATTTTTCACAAGCTCTTGATGGTCAAACAATTTATCAAAAAATCCTCCGGCTATATTGGTCGTTATTATCTTTTTATCGCCTAAAACTCTTTTTAATATATCCACCTGAAAATTAGCATAATCAACAATAGACTTTGAACGGAATCTTGCATAATCAAGTAAGAGTGAAGGATTATGGAAGGTTATAGTTTTTAACGGCAGAGGAATTTCATCAAAATCATTATAGGTTTGACTCCAAAATACCGCCCCATAGGTTTTATTTAAGGCGTCTATTTCCTTATATTTTTCCCTTAAAAATTTTCTAAAGGCTCTAAGGCAGTTTTCACAATAACAAATATCGCTTCCTTCATGGCCAAACTCGTTATCCACCTGCCATGCTATAATATTTTCCTCATGCTTATAATGCTCTGCTAAGGCCTCAACTATTTTTCTTGTATATTCATAATAACTCCCACTGTTAAAGCAATACTGCCTTCTTCCACCAAAACTTCTTGCCATTAAATTTTCATCCTTTGAAAGTATTTCAGGATGTTTTTTTACAAGCCAAGCCGGTGGCGTTGCAGTTGGTGTCCCAAAAATGACCTTTATTCCATTTTTCTTTAATTTTTCAATTACCATATCAAAAAATGAAAAATCAAAATTTCCCTCTTCCTTTTCGATGATATGCCAAGCAAACTCACCAATTCTAACTACATTAGCACCAAGCTTTTTAATCCTATCTATATCCTCGTCTAAATATTCCAAAGGCCAGTGTTCTGGATAATAGTCAACACCAAGTAGCATAATAAGCCTCCTTTATTGTTTTATAGAACCTGTTATAGATTGAATAAAGTATATTTATAGTGTAGTTAATATATAATGTCCTTAATAAACTCTAAAGGAAATTAATCGTGTCTAAGTATATTTAACCCCCCTTTTATCGGGGGGTTTTTAAAATTTTTTTGAATATGCTTATATTTTATTTACATTTGTCATAATTACAAACTTAAAAGCAAATTCAACATGATGGCATTCTTTGAGGGGTCATCGTCGGTCCAATAACAAAAATATTACCTTCCTTATCAAATTCCATTCTGTCTATGCAAACCTGCCTATTTCCACTTGGGTTTTCTGGATATGTATGGATATGGTAAACTAAAAACATTTCTGTCCCATCAGGTGAAATTGTTACGCTATGGTGTCCAGGTCCTGAAATTAACTCATTGTTAGAATATAGTATAGGATTTTTCTCATATTTTGTAAAAGGTCCTAATGGCTTATCAGAGGTAGCGTATCCTACTGAATAGTCCCTACTTGCATAAAAGTTAGCAGAATACATTAGGTAATATATACCTGATCTTTTAATAACAAAAGGTCCTTCATTCCAAAGCCATTCAGGTCCTGATTTTAATTCCCATTCCTGTTCTGGTTTTAATAATAGTTTTGGTTCTCCCTTAAGGTTCAACAAATCATCAGTAAGCTCTACCCCATATATATGACTTTCATGTTTCCCATCTATTATGTTCTCTGAACAATCCCTTGAAAAATACATATATTTTTTCCCATCATCATCAAAAAACACATGAGCATCTATAGCTGCATATTCTAAATCAAACATAGGTCCATTAAAATAATCTTCAAATGGTCCTAAAGGTGATTTTGAAATCGCAAGGCCAATTCTTAAACTGTTATTTTTCTTCCATCTGCATGTATAAAACATATAATACATATCCTTAAATTCTACAACTTCAGGTGCCCAAAAATCTTGATATCCCCAAAATTTTTCATCCGCCTTTAAGCAATAACCATATTCTTTCCAATCAACAAGGTTTTTTGAATACCACACCTTAAATCCATCTATTGCTGAAGTGGCATAACAATAATACATTCCATCCTTTGCTTTTAATACGAAAGGATCTCCAATTTCTTTTATTGATAAGGGGTTTGTGTAATATTTTCCCATTTTTGTCCCTCCTTAAAAAATTCACCTGGGAGATGCCAGGTGCTAACCATTTATTATTTTTTTAATCTTCTCTGGATCAAATTTCATTTTATGATACCAATCCATTAAACCATTCATTTCTTGTTCTACATCAGTAAGTTGAGTATAGCAGAACCCACAAATATAAGGGATATCCATTATAGCATGTGTTATTTTCTTAAATCTTTCCAGGAATTCTTCTTCTGTTCTAACCTTATTACCATAACCCCAACCTTCCACATTTGAAAAAGCTATTCCTCCATATTCACTAAGCAATACAGGTTGTCCTTCATACTTATACCCTTCAGCAAAATTAAATTTGGGATTTATAATCGATGCTGCTCCGTTGACAATCTTTTCTTTCTCTAAATATAGCTTTCTAAAAATCTCTCCATCTTCAATATAATCATGTATTGTTAAAATGTCGCTTATAGTATGTTCCCAACCATCATTAGAAATTAAAAGTCTTGAAGAATCTAATGCTTTAATATAAAAATACAATGCATTTGCAAGGCTTTGTTGTTTTTTATTATTATAAATTTCATTTACACCCCAAGACTCATTCAAAAGGGTCCAAGTTATTATACACGGGTGATTATACTGTTGCTTAACAGCTTCCTGCCATTCATAAATAATGTTTTCTATAGCTATATCGTTAAATTCATAAGTTGATGGCATTTCTGCCCAAACCAAAAGGCCATATTTATCACAATAATATAAAAATCTTTGATCTTCAATCTTTTGATGTTTTCTTAAACCGTTAAATCCCATATCTTTTATTTTTTTGATATCTTCTACGAACCATTCGTCGCTTGGTGCAGTTAAAAGTCCATCTCCATAATAGCCTTGATCAAGTATAAGTTTTTGATAATACTCCTTGTTATTAAGAAGTATTTTACCATCTCTTATGCTTATTTTTCTCATTCCAAAATAACTCTCAACTTCATCCTTAATATTTCCATTATGAATAATTCTAAATTTTATATCATATAGTTTTGGTTCCTCCGGACTCCAATAATAAATTTTAAATTGAGCATTATCATCACAAACATCTAAAATAAATTTTTCTCTTTTTTGTTTAATTTCCGTCCAAAACTTCTTAATCTTTTTACCTTCAAACGATATTTCAACTTCTAAAAGGCCATTTTCTAAAATGTTATTAAAATAGGCTTCTACTTCAATTGTTCTATTATCTATATCTGTAGTTATCTTTACCCTTTCTAAATGAAAATCATCTAAATTTTCTAACCAAACAGTTTGCCATATTCCTGTTGTTCTTGTATACCAACAGGCAAAATTATCTACCTTCCATGTTTGTTTACCCCTTGGTTGTGTGCAGTCAAAGCTTCTATCTTCTACTCTGAGATACAAATCATTTTCACCATCATTTAAAAAGTCAGTAATATCAAATCTAAATGCAATATGTCCTCCTTTATGACTTCCTACAAAATTTCCATTAATATAAAGTTTAGTAAAATAATCAACAGCTCCAAAGTTTATGAAAATTCTTTTATCATTTTTATTAATATTTATTTTCCTATGATACCAAACTATATCGTGAACACTTCTATCCCCTATTCCGGATAATTTGCTCTGATAACAGAAAGGCACCAGAATTTTTCTTGAAAATTGCTTCCCTAAAAACCACTTTTCTTTTTCACCTAAATTAGCATCATCAAATTCGAAATCCCATTCACCATTTAAATTAATCCAATTGTTTCTTTTAAAATTTGGTCTAGGATACTCATTTCTAGGTATGTTCATTCTAGCCCATCCCTTCTTTAGAAATTTAATTTTAAGATATAAAAATTATCAAGATAAACAATACTATCTAAACTATTTATTCCAATATGCGATTTTGATATGTTCCAATCTATTTTGCATATTTCAACTCCATCTAAATATAATCCTAAAACTTCATTAATCTTAACAACTCTTAAACTATGATACTCCCGCAAATTTAATTTTTCTTTAAATAAATCTTTTACTCTAAACCTTTTATTGTATATTCTTCCATTAATAGCTTTTTCAATAATTATATTATCATCCTTTACTGAAACTCCAATATAATTTTTATTATCAATATAACTAACAAAAAATTTATGTTTCTTATTTTCTTCATATCTAAAGTCAAAACCCATCTCATAATTTGTAAGATCTTCATTTACTATCTTTTCCTTACCCTTTTCTATTAAAAGTTCACCGTTCAGTATTTTAAGATCAGAAAATAATCCCGTATCGTTATCGAAATTATCTTCAAAATAAGTAGTATATGCTATTCCATCATAGGTAACATCAGTTTTTTCAAAGAATAACCCTATATTGCCATTGTTTATATTAATCCTTTCTGTAAAATATAAAACTTTATCTATATAAAGCTTTATTAGATTGCCATTCTTATAAAGCAAATATTGATGATAGGTATCTTCTTTAAAATTATCTTTTAACTTCTTTTCTATAATTTTTTCTTTTCCTTGATAGACATATTTTAAAATAATCTTTTTATTATATGGATCTAATGTAACGGCAACGTTATTATTTTCATCCAAATAGGAAGATACAAATCCTGCTTTTGAATTTTTATTATAACTATTTATTTTCATATTAACTTCATAAACATAGCTGTTAGAATTAACTTTATCATTGACTATAAAACCGTCATTGGAATTTGAAATAAGCTCATTTTCCTTTATTAAAAATTCACCCTTTATTATCCTCCAAGGTTCTTTAACTTTTTCTTCCTTACCATCAAACCAGTCTTGAAAATCTGGTTTTTCAGGTATAGGTCTATTATCCGCAGTCGGTCCATAGGTAAAAAGTTTATCATAATTGAAATATAGCCTATCTATTGCTAATTGCCTTTGAGGCCCTGTTTCCTCATATCTTTTAGTGTGGTAAACAATATAATAACAAACGTTATTAGGTGCAAAGGTAATATCATTATGTCCCGGGCTTATTGCACTTTCATTTGTCTTCATTATTGGGTTTTTCTCATACTTTTTCCACGTTAAGTTGTCTGCCATACCAAGATTGCTAATAGGTTTATCAGCCGTTGCATATCCAACCGCATAGGATTTATCTGCGTAATTTCCTCCAGAATACATGAGATAATACTTACCATTTTTTTTAAGAATTACTGGTCCTTCATTTATAACTTCTTCCCAAGGTTCAGATATGCTTATAACCCTAGTTTCTTCTGTATCAAAACTAAATGGATCCTTCATGTGTCTTACAGCAATTCCATTAAAGCCTCCACCTACTTGATTGTAGTAAAAATATTTTTCACCATCTTCATCAACAAAAACAAACCCATCTATAGAATTTATATCTGTAACAATTGGATTATTTTCATAATCTCTAAAGGGTCCTAAGGGATTATCAGAAATGGCAACCCCTATATTTCTACTTTCTGCTCCCTTTGATGGGTCTCCTGCAGAGTAGTATAAATAAAATTTTCCATTCTCATAGTGGATAGCTGGAGCCCAAAACCAATCAATGTTCCATACTCCTTCAAATATTCCGTTCGAAGGAGGGCCAGAATAAGCAACTCCTTTGTATTCCCAATTCACAAGATCTCGTGAGTGAAATACATTAAACCCAGGGATATCTGAAGTCCCATAAAGATAATATTCTCCGTTGTATTTTATAATAGTTGGATCTGCTATATTTATAACACTTGCACCATCTGGAACATATACAGGATTTTTATATGTTGGGACAGAAAAATACAATTCATTATTAACATCGATATTCTTATCTAATTTAATATAAAATGCTAATGAAAAAGAAAAAATAATAATTAACCCTAATAGTATTCTTTTCAAATACATCACTCCTATGGATTACTCCTTAAGCCCACTTAATGCAATACCTTTAACAAAATATTTTTGTCCTAATAAGAATAATAATATAGGTGGAACAGCTGAAATTAATGCACCAGCCATTAATATTCCATAATTATGAATATATGTTCCTTGGAATATAGCAAGTCCTGCAGGTAAAGTTCTATTAGCTGCGTCATTTGTAACTAAAATAGGCCACAAAAAGTCATTCCAATTACCCATAAATGTAAATACAGCTAAAGTCATTAGAGCAGGTTTAGATAGTGGAAGAATTATTCTAAAATATATTGTAAAATAACTTGCACCATCAATTAATGCTGCTTCGTCTAAATCTTTAGGAATTCCCTCAAAAAATTGCCTCAATAAAAATACTCCAAACACTCCTCCTAAACCCGGAAAAATCATAGCTGCAGGAGTATCTATCCAACCTAATTTATCTACAATTACATATGCAGGAATAAAATTTATAACCCCCGGAATCATCATAGTAGCCATCATTGTCCAATAAATGGTTTCTTTATATTTAAATTTTAATCTTGCATAAGCAAACGCAGCAAGGGAGTCAAACAATAATATTAAAATTGTATGCGATAAAGCTATGAATAAGCTATTAAAAAACCATCTTAAAATTGGAGCATTTTCTTTATCACTAAATATTATTCTAAAATTATCCAAAGTTACTCTTTTAGGTATCCATCTTACAATCGGATCAATTACATCGCTTTCTGGCTTAAAAGCAGTTGATACAATCCAAAGCAAAGGAAGAAGCCAAAATGTAGCTAGTATAACTGCTACAGAAAATAATAAAATTTTTTCTAATTGTTTTTTATTTTTATAGCTTTTCGTAAAATTAATTTTAGCTGTTTTACCTGTTTCTAACTTTTGCACAACAATCACCTCTATTCCTTTGGAGACAGCAGTTTATATTGGATAATACTAAATACAATCATCACTAGTCCCATCATTATAGCCATAGCTGAGGCTGAACCCATTCTATATTGGCCAAAGGCTACATCTCTAATATACATTAAAAGAACTTTCGTCGCATTTCCTGGGCCACCCCTTGTAACCATATAGGGCTGACCAAATATATTAAATTGTGCTAAAGTAGTCATTATAACTATAAATAATAAAGGTCTTTTTAACCCTGGCAATGTTACATACCAAAATTTCTGCCAACCGCTTGCGCCATCTATATCAGCAGCTTCATACAGCGTCTGTGGAATATCTTGAAGACCTGCTAAAAATAATATCATATTACCACCTATTATCCACCAGACGGTCATAGCAACAAGAGAAATCCATGCCCAAGGTAATTCTGCAAGCCATGGTATTCTTCCAATACCCAATTTTTCTAAATAGTAATTTACTAAACCTGCATTTGTATCTAGCATCCATAGCCAAATAAGTCCAACACACGAAACCGATAAAACATTTGAGGCATAAAAAACACCTCTAAAAAAATTTCTAAACTTAAGATTTGGTGAATTTACAAGAAGTGCTAAAGCTAATGCAATAATAATCAGCGGCGGAACACTGAATATAACAAATTTAAATGTGTTGCCAAAGGCATTCCAAAACTCTAGATAATCAATTGTATCAGGTTTAAATAAATCAATATAATTTTTTAGGCCAACAAATTTAGGTTTGGTCAAGTAATCCCATTTATTTAAACTAATCCATATTCCAAGTCCAGTTGGTAAAATCATAAACACAATAAAAAATATAAACTGAGGAAGTATAAATAAATAGGGCTCAATTTTTTGCAAATTTTTATTCATCCTGCCACCTCTTTTCTAGAAAAGGAGGCAAAAAGCCTCCTTTATTCTTTATTTGCTTGAACCTGTTTTCGTGCTTTATCAGCAGCTTTTTGCAATGCTGAAGCTGGTGTGTCCTTTCCTAATATTACATTTGTTACAGCTTCTCCACTTGGTCCCCAAGCATCTGGGAAATATGGCGATGACACTGGGAATACAAGATAATCAGCCTGCTGTGCAAAGCCCATTTGATGCTTTAATGACTTAAATTCGTCACTTTCTCTTACTGAATTTCTAGCAGGAACTTGACCTGCCCTTGCCCATTCAATACTATGCTTTGTTATATAATCAATAAATGTCATAGCAGCTTCAAGCTTAACTGGATCCTGCTCCTTTTGTTTGAATATTACAAATTGATGGGATCCTGCCCAAACTGCTTTTTGTTTACCCCATTGTGGAACTAGTGCTGTTGCAAAATTCAATCCCTGTTGTTCTTCGAAACCAGCAATCATCCAAATTCCGTTTAAATGAAAGCCAAGTTTACCTTGTTTAAATAATGTAACTTCGCCATCCTGTGTTATGTTCTTAGGAGAAATTTGATATTTAAATACAGTATCTGCTAAAAATTGTAGTGCATCGATTGCTTCCTGTGATGTATAAAGTGGTTCTGTTCCGTCATCACTGGTTGCTTTTCCACCGAATTGATGAAGAACTGTCCAATATATTTGATGACTTGGCCATAATGTAGGCATTGCAAATCCCCATTGGTCAATTTTTCCATCACCATCTGTGTCTTTAGTCATTGCCTTTGCCATAGTTAAAAATTCTTCCATATTTGTTGGCGGATGATCAAATCCTGCTTGTTTTAATAGGTCAACATTATAGTAAAGTCCAAGTGGATGCACATCTAAAGGTATTCCATAACGTTTTCCTTCATAAATCCCTGCGTCCCAAACAGCTTTGATAAAATCTGATTCTTTAAGATCTAGTTTCGCTGCGAGCTCATCAAGCGGAATTATAACACCCTTCTTTGCATATTTAGGCAATGTATCAACGTGCATTATACCAATATCTGGTGCTTTACCGCTTGTAACTGATGTAATAATTTTATCATAATATTGTCCCCATTGCATAACTTGAGTTTTTACATTGATCTTTCCTTCATACTCTTTGTTAAATTGATCTATAATCTTTTGCATACCCTTCCCATCAGGTCCAGTAAATCCGTTCCAAAATTCTAATTGAACGTTCTTAAACTCTGTTGGTTTATTACTTGTTGATTTTGAACAGCCTGAGAAAAGCGAAACTAACAATGTTAATACTAGAAGAAAAGCAGATACTTTTTTCATATAGACCCCCCTAAAATTTTATTTTTTCAAAAGTTTTTATAAAATTTAAACCATCCCCCCTTAAGAAAACGTTTTTTAGAAAACCTTTTCTATAATAATTTTATATTATAGACAATTAAATTTCAATAATATTTTAGCTATTTATTAATATTTATTCTATTACATTTTTAAAGTCTGTTTTTATATTTTTAAAAAAGCATTTTAACTCCATCATCTATTCGGCTTATATAGAAACTTGGAGATATATTTGTTATTTCTTTATATTTTACTTCTACCTCTTTAATAAATTCCTCCAACAATTTGTTTTCCACAATTGCTATCCCACATCCACCAAAGCCTGCTCCGGTCATTCTTGCACCTATGCAGCCTTCAAATTTTAATGCTGCTTCAACTATCGTATCTAAATGCAGTCCAGTTACCTCATAATCATTTTTTAATGATTCATGGGATTTTACAAGAAGTTTCCCAAATTCTTTTATATTACCACCCTTCAAAAACTTAATCGCCTCTTTTACTCTTTGATTTTCAGTTATAACATGTCTTGCCCTTGTTTTTAAAAGGTTATCCTTTAAAAGCCCTAAATCTTCTAAAGTAGCATAGCAAAGGTTTTCTATTTTCTTATAATCATTTATATGTTTTAAAGCCATCTCACATTCATATCTTCTTTCGTTGTATTTTGACTCAGATAATTCCCTTTTTTTATTTGTATTCATTATTACTAATGTATACCCCTTTAAATCCACAGGAACATATTCATATTCTAACGTGTTACAATCAAGGAGTATAGCATGATCCCTTTTACCCATAGCCACAGAAAATTGATCCATAATGCCGCAATTTACACCTATAAATTCATTTTCCGCCCTTTGACAGATTAAAGATAGCCAAACTCTATCTATTTTATCCCCCAATATTGGATATAACATTATATAGCCAGTTAAAACCTCTAATGCTGCTGAACTTGAAAGGCCAGCTCCGTCCGGCAAAGTGGATTCTAGGTATATATCAGCACCTTTAAGATTATATCCCTCTTCTTGAATGTATTTAATAACTCCCTTGGGGTAGTTTCCCCATCCATCCTCTTCCTTGAACTGAATATCATTTAAAGTAAATTCTACTTTGTTAACCATGTTTTTTGAAACCAATCTTACTTTTTTATCCTCCCTATATCCAACAGCAGCATATATCCCAATAGAAAGGGCACAGGGGAAAACTAATCCGCCGTTATAGTCTATATGCTCACCAATTAAGTTAACTCTTCCCGGTGAGAAAAAATATTGAATATCACCTCTTGTCCCAAAGTTTTTCTCAAATCCTTCCTTTAAAAGTGACTTGTCCAAGAAACTCACTCCTTTTTGCTGCCAATGAATTTTTCAAGGGCCCTTCTTAAATTTTCTGCAGCCTCCTCAACAGCCATAGTGTTTGCTGCTGCCCATGCCCCCATTTCAGATGAAGCATAAAACTTTAATTTATCCTTATCCCTAAGGGGAGGATAGAACTCTATATGGAAGTGATAATACTTTTCTGAGTCCTTGTATTCCTCTGAATTAACAGGCGTTTGATGAATACACATCATGTAGGGGAAGAGTCTATCAAATAAGGAATCAAAGGCCCCGGTTATATTCTTTAACATCTCTGCAAGGTCCCATTTTTCTTTATCTGTAAACTCAGTAAAGTTTCCTTTATGGGCTTTGCTTACTATAAAAACGCCGTAGGGATAGTCAGTAAAGAAGGGAATATAGGCTAAAAAACTATCATTCTCGTAAATTATCCTTTCCTTAAAGTCAGTTTCCTCTTCATTCATCTGGCAAATCATGCATTTACCTTTTTCAAAGTAGTATTCCTTACAACTATCAAGTTCAACCTTTAGCTTTAGTGGAACAAAGGGGTATGCATAAAGCTGTCCATGGGGATGGGGCATGGTAACTCCCACCTCTTCCCCTCTGTTTTCAAACTCAAAAATATACTTTATTTTCTCATCTTTAGAAATCTCCCTAAATCTTTCAGTCCAAAGGTTAACAAGCTTATATATATGCTCTACCGAAAGCTCAGGCAGTGTTTTAGTGTGCTCAGGAGAATAAAGTATTACTTCACATTTTCCATAATTTTCAGCTACACGATAAAGCTCCGAACCCTCAACATCGGGTTTATCCGGATTAAGCTTTAGTGCTGGAAAGTCGTTATCATATTTTAAAACATCATAATGCTCAGGAACCCTTCCTGAACCTGGACAAAAGGGGCACCAATCCTTTGGCATGTTTGGACGTGCTTGTCTATTTGAAGCAACCATTGTCCATGTTTTTAAAAGAGGATTCCATCTTAATTCCGACATCCTACCCCTCCTATCTAACTCACATAATTTATATTTTCATCTTATAGAGCTTTGCAAAATTTTTAGCCTAATAATTGCAAGCATATATGATATTTTGTCTAACCTATATTAGAAAACGTTTTCTATTATCATTATAAACCACTATCCTATTATTTGTCAATTATGCTATATAATTCTCCATCAAAAATTTCCCATTCTTCAATATGTTCTATATATTCATCGGGTTTTATCCTTTTTAAAGGCGATAATGTTTCCATCTCAAGCATAAAGTTGTTTGTATATGTTTCGTAGGATACTCCAAAATCAGGGTAAGCTTCTTCTTCTACATGTTGATATCTTTTTACAAAGGTTACTCCATGGTTTATATATGCTGCCCATCCAGATTGGTTGTTTAATCCTATTTTAAAGGGAACAATAGCATTTTCATCCTGCCTTATAGTTATATATTTTTCTCCCCAGGTAACTCTTTTATCGTTTAGCCTTGTATATGGCCATATTGCTATATTCATATTAGGTAAAAGTTCTGTATCCTTAGTGTTAACAGGAATTATCTCAACTCCTCCTTTGTCCATAACAGTAAGGGCCCAAACTGAAAGTTCGATATCCCATGCGTTTTTATTTATAATCCTATGGACAACCTTTACCTTGCTTTCAATTTCATCTAAAATTATCTCCATCTCTTTAATAACTTGTCTCCATTTTTCATAAACTGAAACCTTAATTCCGCCTTCTATTTTCTCATAATCAACAGGGTAATTATCTGGATAATAGGTTCTTGGGTTTGCCTCTGGAGAATGCCATAGCCTATGGCCTCCATATATATACCAATATTCATCCCCAGACTTTACTTTAAACTCTGTGTTTTCACAAAATAAATTCTCTCTTCCCTTAAAACCAAACCTTATAATCCTTGGCCCAACATCTAAAGTTACTAAAAGATCGCACTTTTCGTTTGAAAGCTCAAGGCATCGTCCTAAACTTTTGTAACTTATTTCTTTTAATGTGACACTCATAATAATCCCCCTTTAGAAAACCTTTTCTGTATTGTTAAAAATATAAGCTCGTGAAGCAAGCTTATATATTCTTCAAAATAATCTCCAAAAGCTCCCTTATATCCTTATTATGCTGCTCTGAAGCTAAGGCAAAGGATATTAAAACCTTCTCAAATATATTAATATTATTCTCATCAGCAATCCATGCATAAATATTTTCTTGCTTCTTTTTCAATATCTTAAAGTATGGGCAGACATAAATCATACTTTGGTATCCTGCTGCAAGCTGCATCTGTTTTCTTTCCATTTCAATAAAATAGTCTTTATCTTCAAGGATTGCTAAAGGAAGAATCCTTTTAAATATTTTAAATTCATCAAATAAAACCATATCGGTTTTTTCACCTAAAATAGGGAAATTATCAAGATAATTTTTGCTTTCATAAATTTCTTCTGTTAGGTTGATAATCCTTTCTATATCAGAAGTCCTTAAAAAGCCTAAATCCAGTGCATATTTTATAATCACCATAAGCTCTGCAGGATACTTTTTTACCCTTTGCCCGTTTCTTTCCCTAATGTAAAGGTAATTATCCCCTTCTAAATGTTGAACTTTATAGTCACCATCTTTTTTTACCTTTGTATCATATCCAATCTGCCATTCTACATATGCACTATCAACCTTTAAGGCTTCATCGGGCCGTAAAAACCTCTCCCCCATGTAATTTCTTCTTTCCTTTAATCGTATTTTAGAAGCATTGTTTTTCAGAAAAAAATTAATATGAATCTTGCCCTCCTCAATAGTAATAGTAGGATTTATAATACTTTTTGCCACAATACCCCCCCTAATATATTATTCTACATAAAAGACAAAAATCCTTTATGTTAATTCCTCTTCCATTATCTTTGATAATTCTATTATGTTTTTATCCTTGTTCTTATCATATATTTTAATAATTTTACTCCAAGGGATTTTTATATCTAAAAGCTTTTGTTTTGATATATTTGGTGTTCCCGTCCCTATACAGCGCCTTTTTATTTTCTCCTTAAAATTTTTAGTTAAAAAGTATGCACAAAGGGCTATGCTATATTCTTTATTCTTAGGCCTTATAATATGAAACCAATCATCGGCAATACTTCCCTTTGTTATTTCATCTATAACTATACACCTTCCCATAGTTCCCTGTCCAACTCTGCAAAATACTATATCGCCTTTTTGAAGAATATATTTTTCATTTATTTCACCTTTAAAATATAAAATATTATCCTCTAAAAAAGTTCCCCATCCAACATTTTTTGCAGTTATGTAAATTTTGTCAGTCCTTTCAGTCGTGATCCGTTCCTTTCTTTCTTCTTTATAAAATCCCTTTCCTGAAAAGGCTTCATCAATTAGATCTATAAACTTTACTCCATCGCTATCTTCATCATAGAAATAATAAAAGGGATTTATGTTATTAATATCTAGTGCTTTTTCAATATATTTTACTTCTATTGGGTTTAATTTAGTGATAAGTCCAAATTTACATATATCGTTGTTGGGATTATCCCTTTTTATCCCAATTATTATGATAGTCGATGCATTATTTTTAAAAATACCTGGTTCAAGATAAAGAATCTCTTTAAGCTGAATTTTTTTATTTAAAAAGTCCCTAACATCCTGAAGATTTGAAGCACCTGCTACACCTAAGGGCAGTATTATCCCCAAAACTCCATTGGGCTTTAAAAAGTCAATAAATTTTTCCAAAAATAGCACTTCAATTGCTTGAGAATTCTTACCCCTTCCTAACTTAAATCTATTTAAGATGTTTTTATCCCTAACCCTATTATATTTTGAAGAAAAGGGAGGATTCCCAACAGCCATATCGTATTCTTCGCTTTTATCTAAAGTTAAGGCGTTAAATATTTTTACCCTATCGATAAAATCAAGGGCTAATAAATTAAAAACCTCCTCATCGATGTCATATCCCTCAAAATTTAAAATCCCCTTATCATTTAGAGAAGTTAAAAAGCTCCCATCACCACAGGCTGGGTCTATGGCCTTTATGTTACTAATTTCTCTTCCAAGGTAATATAAACATCTTTCAACAATAAAATTTGAAATTTCTAAAGGTGTAAAGTATTGCCCATATATCTTTTCCTTTTTATTAAAATGCTTTTGAATTTGGTCCATTTCCATCCCTCTATTATCTTTTTACATTACTTAAATTATATTTTTTATGTCCCTTTATGTCAAACGGTGAAGCATAACAATACAATATATTAAGAGGTGGTTTGTATGAAATTTATTAAAAAGAATTGTAAAATTTTAAGATATATTTTGCTTCTTGTAATATCCATCATTCCAACATTATTTACCAGTGCTTCCTTCTATCGAATAAACATGAATACAAGCATAGAAGGAGTTGCAAAAACTTTAGAGATACTTGGAAGAAGACAGCTTGTTTCAGTTATAGACTGGATAAACGAATTTTTATATGATCTTAACGCCCTTGCACAATTAAGTGCCTTTCAAAACTTAAACATAAATGAATTATCAAAAATAATAGAATACATGAAATTTAATAAACCCGCCTACAGGGAAATATATGTTATAAATTCTAAAAATGAAATACTCTATGGATATGCAGCCAATAAAAAAGAGTTTTTAAATTCCTTTGTAATTAAAAATGCCCTGAGCGGAGTTGAAAAAATGTCGGAGGTTACAAAGGTTAATAACAAGCTTTATATTGATATCGCAGTTCCGATATTTAGCGAAGACAACTCCATTGGTGCTATATGTGCAAGGATAGACCTTGAATATTTAAACGATCTTATGAAATCAATAGAAAAGGACGAAACTATAGAATCCTTTATAGTAGATAAAAACGGGCTTTTCCTTACCGATTCAAGATACCTTCCAGATGCTGTAGGTAACCTTAAAATTGACCTTCAAAGAGTAAAAACAAGCATAGACTTTTCAAAGACTCTACCTTATAAAGATTATAGGGGGATAGATGTTTACGGATGTTACTTTAACGTTAATGACACAGGATGGACGTTAATCGTTCAAAAAGATGCGGACTCTGTAAAAAAACAAAATCAAACCATAATAGATATAGGGAAATACACCTCTCTATTTCAGCTTTTAGGACTTTTAGCCCTTAGAAAATTAAAGGAGGATAACACTATACCAAAGGAAATGGCGGATTTGATTGAGGATAATATAAAAAAAGAGAAAAAGTCCTAACAGGACTTATATTCAAAAAGTGGGTGTCTAGAAGACAACCCACTTTGATTATCTTGTAACTACTGTTCCAGTTAATCCTTTTAGTGCCTCCCTTGCCTTTTCAAGGGATGTTATTACAGCCTTTCTTCCTTCCTTTGATTCAGCAAACATAACAGCGGCTTTAACCTTTGGAAGCATTGAACCTGGAGCAAAATGGCCTTCCTCCATATACTTCTTAGCTTCCTCAACTGTCATTGTATCAAGGTCTCTTTGGTCTGGTTTATTAAAGTTAATTGCAACCTTTTCAACAGCAGTAAGAATGATAAGCTCATCTGCATCAAGAATTTCTGCTATCTTTTCTGAAGCAAGGTCTTTATCTATAACTGCCGCAACACCTTCTAGTGCTCCATCTTCCTTTTGAATAACTGGAACACCGCCACCTCCAACAGTTATAACAACATGTCCTGCTTCAACAAGTGTCTTTACGATTTCCTTTTCAACAACATCTATTGGCATTGGTGATGGAACAACTCTTCTCCAACCTCTTCCAGCATCCTCCTTCATAACATAGCCCTTTTCAGCCATAAGCTTTTTAGCCTGTTCTTCTGTAAAGAAGGAACCTACTGGCTTTGTTGGGTTTTTAAAGCCTGGATCGTTTTTATCAACTACAACTTGAGTTACGATCGCAGCAATGCTCTTATTTATATTTCTTCTAACCATTTCTTCTCTTATAGCCTGTTGTAGATGGTATCCTATATATCCTTGGCTCATTGCACCGCATTCTGGGAAGGGCATAATAGGGTTGTTTTCATTTACTGAGTTTGCCATTTCATAAGTTGCAACAATTTGTCCAACTTGTGGACCATTTCCATGGGCGATTATAACTTCGTGGCCATCTTCGATAAGGTCAACTATAGCCTTTGCAGTGTGGTGTGCTGTTTGAAGTTGTGCTTCTGCTGATATATCCTTTGGATTTGCTTGAAGAGCATTTCCCCCTAATGCAACAACTATTCTTGCCATAAATAAACTCCTCTCCTTTATAGTTTAATTTTTCCTAAAGCAATTTGAACTATCATATAAATAGCAATTAAAGCTATTAAAAGACTTATAACTTTCTCAGAAGTTGTAAACTTTAATCCTTTCTCCTTTTTAGCAAAATAATAAACTATTAAACCTAAAGCATACATTATAAAGGCTGCTGCAAGATAAACAAGTCCTACAGCATATATAACATATAAAGAATAAACTGTAGCTATTAAAGCAATAATTAAATCTGTCCCTTTTAGTTTATCTTCTTTTATAACCTTCAAAGCATATAAAGCTGAAAAAAGATAGGGTAAAAGTATACATGTGGTTGCCATATAAAATACAGCATAGTATGCATTTTGAAGCTTATCTGATAGTAAGGCTACCAAAAACAATTGCGTTACCAAATTAGTTATTATAAGAGAATTAATAGGAACACCCTTTTCATTCTCCTTAGAAAACCATTTTGGCATAACTCCATCCTTTGCAGCAACGTAGGGTATCTCTGCTGCTAACATAACCCAGCTAATCAAAGCACCAAGTATTGACACTATAAGCCCTATTTTTACTATATATGCTCCGGCAGGTCCAATTAAAGTTTTTGATAAAACATCCGCTAAAGGCGTTCCGGCTTCAGCAAGTTCCTTTGCAGAAATAACACCCATCGCAATAGTTGAAATAGCTACATATATAAGAAGCGTAATTAATAAGCTTAAAACTGTGGCTTTCCCTACTATTTTGGGTGATTCAGCTCTTTCAGATAAGACAACAGCAGCTTCTACTCCAATAAAGCACCAAAGTATAGTGCCCATTGCTCCTTTTATCTGATTTAAAATCGTAGTTGCTTCACCAGTGGAAGCAAGCTTTGTTTTCCATTCTGCAACTAAAAAAATATCTGATTTGAATGCGAATATTCCAAACATTATAACCAAAACAAGTGGTAAGAGTTTTGCAACCGTAACTATAGCATTAGCTACGCCGGCAGATTTTGTTCCTTTAGTCTGAAGATAGTGAACAAGCCAAAGAATCAAAGAAGCAAGTAAAAACGAAACAAATGGTGGCAACTGTCTACCTTCACCTAATAGGCTGTTAACCGTTTTAAATATCAAAACAAAAAACGCCACATTCCCTAAAAATGCTGAAAGCCAATATCCCCATGCCGAATTAAATCCAACAAAGTCACCAAAACCAGCTTTAGCATAGGAATAAATTCCACCCTTTAATTCTGGTCTTTTATTTGAAAGAAGTTGAAACACAATGGCAAGAGAAATAACCCCTATTCCTCCTATTAACCAAGCCAAAATAGTTGCCTGCGGATTTGATGTTGATATAAGGTCTGTTGGACTGTTAAATATTCCTCCTCCAATCATCGAACCAATTCCAAGAAGAACTAATAGTCCTAAACCAAGTTTTCTGTCGCTCATAATATCGACTCCTTATTTAATTTAAGGGCAGCTATGCTGCCCCTTTTATTATAGTGTAGCTACCATAACAGCCTTTATTGTGTGTAATCTGTTTTCAGCTTCGTCAAATACAACTGAATGTCTGCTTCTAAACACTTCATCTTCAACTTCTCTTACGTCAAGTCCTCTTTCCTTGGCTTCCTTTGCAACCTTTGTTTCAAAGTCGTGGAAGGATGGTAAGCAGTGCATGAAGATTACATCTGGATTTTCAGTCTTTTTAATCATATCCATATTTACTCTATACTTAGTTAAAAGTCTTACTCTTTCTGGCATTTGATCTTCTTCGCCCATTGATACCCAAACGTCAGTGTAGATTACATCTGCTCCCTTTACAGCCTCATCTATGTTGTCTGTAACTTCAATCTTTGCTCCTGTTTCCTTTGCAACTTCCTTCATTTCTTCAACAACCTTTGAATCTGGCCATAATTCTTGTGGCCCTAAAAGAACATAGTGCATTCCCATCTTTGCAGCACCATACATTAGGGCATAAGCCATGTTGTTTCTAGTGTCTCCAACGAAAACCATCTTAACCTTGTTAAGTGGCTTTGCAACATGCTCTTCGATTGTCATAAGGTCTGCAAGAACTTGTGTTGGATGGTCGATATCAGTTAAACCATTCCATACAGGAACTCCTGAGTATTTAGCAAGAAGTTCAACGGTTTCCTGTTTAAATCCTCTAAATTCGATTCCATCATAGTATCTTCCAAGAACCTTTGCAGTATCTTCAAGTGATTCTTTTTTACCCATTTGTGAGTCATTTGCACCAAGGAAAGTAACATGTGCACCTTCATCAAGTGCTGCAACTTCAAAGGCACATCTTGTTCTTGTTGATGTCTTTTCAAATAATAGAACTATGTTCTTTCCTTCTAAAAGATTTTGTCTTATTCCTGCTCTTTTCTTTGCCTTAAGGTCATGGGATAAATCAAGAAGGTATCTGATTTCTAGTGGAGTAAAGTCCTTAAGAGTTAAAAAGCTTCTTCCTTTTAAATTTACTGGCATTTTAAATTCCTCCTTTTTTATTATAATTTTTCTCTATAAAGTGGCATACTCATACATCTTGGGCCGCCACGTCCCCTTGATAATTCGGAGCTAGGTATTGTAATAACCTTTATGCCCCTTTTAGTTAGTATTTCATTTGTAACATAGTTCCTTTCATATGTTACAACAACACCCGGTGCAATTGCAAGTGTATTAGAACCATCGTTCCATTGCTCCCTTCCTGCAATTATAAAGTCTCCACCACCACATTGAATAAGCTCAACGGATGAAAGATTTAGTGCTTCTGCAAGTATTTTATTTAAAGGGCTTGTGTTGTGCTTAAATTTAATCGTATTATTAGCACCCTTAGTTACCTCATAAACGCTAAGAGGTCCTTGAACTCCAGGGTGTATCGTAAACTTATCATAATCAACCATAGTAAATACAGTATCAAGATGCATAAATGCTCTACATTTTGGAATTTCAAATACCAAAACCTTCTCAAAGGAAGTATTAGCGTTAAAAAGGTTTCTTGCAACCATTTCAATTGCCTCAGCTGAAGTTCTTTCACTGCAGCCTATTGCAACAACCTTGTCGGATAAAACAAGCTCGTCTCCACCCTCTATAGCATAGGGCATTGACCTATCATACCAAAGAGGTATTCCTTCAAAGGATTTATGGTATTTTATTATATATTTTAAAAATAAAGTTTCCCTTCTTCTTGCTTCTGTCCTCATTCTGTTTAATGTAATGCCGTTTCCAATTGAAGCACCAGGATCCCTTGTAAAATAAAGGTTTGGCATAGGATCAAGATAAAATGGATAATCGTCCGCCATAAGCTCAACTAAAGATGTTGGTTCTTTAACTTCTATTTCATTTTTCCTAACGCCAGCCATTATTTTATCTACCATTTGCCTTGCTGGCATTTTGCTTAAATACTCAATAAGGCTTTCTTTTAAAGATGGCGATGTAATTCCGCTCTCTTCTAAAAACTCTTTTAAAAACTCTAATTTAACCTTTTCGTCCTCTAAAACTTCTGCCGACAATTCCTCAAGATAAACAACCTCAGCACCGTTTTCCCTTAAAACCTGAGCAAATTTGTCATGCTCCTGTTGAGCAATTTTTAGATAAGGAATATCATCAAACAAAAGCCTACCAAGATACTCTGGAACTAAATTTTCAACTTCTTGGCCAGGTCTATGAAGAAGAACCCTTTTTAGCCTCCCTATTTCAGAAGTTACATTTATAAAATGCTTCATTCCAATTCCTCCTAGGCTGTTTTAATTACATATTCATTATACATCTATTGTATAATAAATAAAAATGTTAAAAAATTTTAAATGATATCAATTTATGTCAAATTTTAAAATTATGTGTTACATGCTGCCGCTTAATCCTATTTTCTTTTATATACTTTAAAAATCTTATTAAATTTATAAATATTCAAATAATTCAATAAAATAATTTTGTATAATATTTGCATAAAAATACAGCAAGGTTTCAATAACCTTACTGTATTAGTATTTACATATTATTTTTATACAATTCCTGTGGATTTCCATCATTTTAAAGTTAAATTTTACTAATATTTATACTCAACATTTTTTCTTAAAATTGCTGAAAAAATTGGAACTAAAACAATAGCGACAATCCCTCCTGCAAAACCATTGTTATAAAGATTTAAACCCCCATGTAAATAGCTCATGTTCATTACAACCGAAACATGGAAAAAACCAGCTATTATTCCAAAAAACCAACCAAATTCTCCTGCAATAGGTGCAAGGTTAGTTCCAAATAACGACGCAAGTATTATCGACTGGGAATTTAATTCCCATATATTCAATACTGAAGAAATCACCGTCCCTAATAGAACTGGTAAAGTATTAACGAGGTGTTTCCCTAGAGCCCCAAAACCAACAATAGTTAAAATTGCACCAATTGCAGGTCCAGTTATTTCCCCTCTTATCAAAAGAACATAAATAATGAAAATTAGACCTAACATTCCCATATTTATAAAGGTTATACCTTCTCCAAAGTCATTAAAGTAATCGCTATAAAGTCTTCCTGTAGTTTTTGAGAGCAGCTTATATTTTTCTATTACCTTCCTTTCATTTAAAAACCCATAGATAATAAAGGCAATAAATATTGCTGAAAACAATAGAGTAAATTTAAAGTTATTACCTGTAGATAAAATGAGCTTTCTCTCAAAATCTATACCAAAGGCCCTAAATTTTGACATCATCATGGTAGCCATAAGCCCCCCGGCAAGTCCCATATTATAAAGGCAATATCCCTGATGAAGTTTTAGTGAAAACTTTGCAAGAGGCGGAAGGCAAAATCCTATAAATACAGCTATTAATATTCCTAAAGATATGCTAAAGGCTTTACCCAATATATTTAAAAAGGCAAGCTGAACAACAGCTGGTGATAATGTGGTTCCAAATAAAGCAATTAGAATATAGTTTTTAAAACTTTCTCTCTGATACAATGAATACAAAAAAACTCCCAATATAGTCGGCCAAATATTTACTATATTTTTACCAAAAAGCGAAAAGCCCACCGTTGTAAAATAGGCAGCAATTAATCCTCCATTTATCTGAAGCCTATTTATTCTGTATAATGTCAAAACTGCAAGTCCAACAAGTCCAGCGTTAAAAAAGGCTCCTTCAATCCCCCCAACCGCAATGTAATCCGTAATTAAAATATCTGATTCTTTAATAATGTCAACAAGTCCCTTTATAATTTTTATTGGTTTTTCAATTATCAATGGTATTACCAAAAGAACTAAATTAAAAATAGAAATCACAAAATAAGATTTATTTCTCAAATTTCATCCCCCTAAAAAATTTAATTGTATTAATTTTTGTTAAATTATATTATAATTATACTGTATTTTTGGCAATTTATCTACAAAGGGTGGGGAACAATATGAAAATAAAAGAAATAAGAAGAAAAATAATTTCTATGATACTTCCTATTACGATAGAAAATATCCTTCAAATGACCGCCGGACTTATATCTATGGCTATGATAGGTAGAATTGACGAAATATCTATAAGTGCAATTGGAATATCAAATAGAATAATTCAATTTATCTGGGCCCTTTTTAAGGGAATAGCAACTGGAGTTACTATATTAGTTGCACAATATTTTGGAGCAAAAAACACTGAAAAACTAAACAAAACAATCCTTCAAGGAATTATAAGTTCAATCCTTTTATCGTTATTATTTTTCATATTAGTTTTTTTTAATTCAAAAGCACTTCTTTTAATATTTAATCCTAAACCTACCCTATTATCCTCTGCCAACCTATATCTTAAGATAACCTCCTTTAGTATTCCCTTTATAGTTCTAATGCTCTTAACAGCCGGGATATTTCAAGGAATGGGGAATGCAAAAACCCCTATGTATGTAACCTTTTCCATGAACATATTAAATATTATATTTAGTTATCTTTTAATCTTCGGAAAATTTAGATTCCCTAAACTTGGCCTTGTAGGGGCAGGAATATCCTATGTTACTTCTTACATATTGGCATCTTTATTAGGATTATTTTTATTAATTAAGAAAAATAAACTATTTAATTTCAAGCCTTCATTTGAAGCAAATCTTATAAAAAGGATATATTTTTTAGGGACCCCATCCTCCTTTGAATCTATATCATGGCAGGTTGCAGCAATAATACTTACAAGGCTTATCCTATCCTTTGGAGAAACAGCCCTTGCTGCATACCAAGTCGGCCTTCAGGCTGAGTCCATCTCCTATATGCCTGCCATAGGTTTTGGAGTTGCTGCAACATCTTTTATTGGGCAGGCAATAGGCGCTAAAAATATAGAGGATGCTAAAATATATTTCAAAGAAATACTAAAGGGTTCCATATTAATTACAAGTATATCTACAATCCTTTTAGTTTTCTTCCCAAAACAGATAATGGGACTTCTAACAAACAGCAAAAACATCATAGAAATCGGTGCCCTATATTTATTCATAATGGGGCTTGTTCAAGTTCCTCAAAACATGTCTATGGTATTTTTAGGAGCCCTAAGGGGCGCAGGGTTTACTCAAGTAACCATGCTTATTGCGCTAATAGGGCTTTGGGGAATTAGAATACCGGGAGTTATATTGGTATCTAAATATCTAAAATTAGGAATAATATATATTTGGATAGTTATGGCACTAGATCTTTTAGTAAGATTTATCCTCAGCATAATTTTATATAAATCAAAAGATATTTACACTAAAGATGATAAAGATTTATAATAAATATTGTGAAAACTTTTTTGTGAGGTGAATTTTATGTCAGTTTTATCCCATCTAGAACCCAAGGAAGTATTCTATTATTTTGAAGAAATCACAAAAATACCCCATGGCTCAGGCAACGAAAAGGCTATAAGCGACTGGCTTGTTAATTTTGCAAAGGAACACAATTTAGAAGTAATCCAAGATAAGACAAACAACATAATCATCAAAAAGCCAGGAACAAAGGGATATGAAAATGCTCCAACTGTAATTTTGCAGGGACACATGGACATGGTTTGCGAAAAGAACAAGGATACTGTCCATGACTTTGAAAAGGATCCTTTAAAACTAAGGATAGAGGGAGATTACATATACGCAACAGGAACTACCCTTGGTGCAGATAACGGAATTGCAATGGCCTATGCCTTAGCAATCCTTGCATCTAAGGATATTCCACATCCTCCCCTTGAAGTTTTATTAACTGTTGAAGAGGAAACTGGAATGGGCGGTGCTATGGCCCTTGATGGTTCACTTTTAAAGGGAAGAATATTAATAAACATGGACTCAGAAGAGGAAGGGAAGCTTCTTGTTAGCTGTGCAGGTGGAGTTAGAACAAGACACATTTTAAATATAGATTGGATTAATGCTCCACAAAATTTAAGCCCATATGTAATAAGCATTAGAGGACTTAAGGGCGGACACTCTGGTATGGAAATAGATAAAGGAAGAGGAAACTCAAATAAGATAATGGGCAGAATCTTAAATGATCTTTTAAATAATATTGAATTTGAACTTGCTGAAATAAACGGCGGTTCAAAGATGAATGCAATCCCAAGGGAATGCGATGCTGTAATTTTAATAGATGAAAAAGATATAGAAAAACTTGAAGCTAAAATAAAGGAATGGGATGCTATATTAAAGAATGAATTAAGTGCATCTGACCCTTCAATATCAGTTTCATTGAACAAATATTCTGCAAAGGTTGAAAAGGTATTTTCAAAGGAAACAAAGGAAAAGGCAATTGCAGCTCTTATGCTAATTCCAAATGGAATCAAAACTATGTCGATGCACATCGAAGGGCTTGTTGAAAGCTCAACAAACCTTGGTGTTGTTGCAACAGAAGGAAATACAGTAAGATTTGAAAGTGCTGTAAGAAGCTCAGTAAGAAGCTTAAAATATGCTATATTAGAAGAGGCAAAAACAGTTGCAAAGGTTCTTGGAATTGAGCTTATAGCAGATTCAGATTATCCAGAATGGCAGTATAATCCAAACAGCAAGATTAGAGAAATAATGATAGATGTATATAAAGAAATGTTTGGAAAAGAACCAGAAATTTATGCTATCCATGCAGGAGTTGAATGTGGTCTTTTAGGAGAAAAACTTGGTGGTGCAGATATGATCTCCTTTGGGCCAAACCTCTATGACGTTCATACTCCAGAAGAACACATGAGCATATCGTCAGTTCAAAGAATGTGGAAGTATCTTCTAAACGTTCTCTCTGCAATAAAATAATTATATAAAAAAGAGCCCTCTTTAATAGAGGGCTCTTATTTTCCTCTATCCTTTATAAAATTCCTAATCGATCTATCCCAAGTAGCTTCCCCCTCTTTAGTAAAAAAGCATCCTGGGATCTCGCCTTTACTTCTATGATAGGCAACACATTCACAGCATTTTCCCCTTCTTGAACATGACGTATATGTGCACGTGCAGCCCTTAAGATTTTTTGAAACGCAATCCATAAACATCCCCCTTTAAAATTTTTTATTTTTAGTATATCAGTCCTAAATTTATTCATCAATAAAAATTATGCTATAATATTAATAGACAGCCTCAAGGGAGGTATGAACATGTTTTTTATAGGCATATTTGGAATAGAAACAAAGCAGTATGAGGTAAAAGAAGTTAGTAATGTAATTTGTAAAAAATGTGGCCGAATGTCTTCTTACAAACTCATTAAGCAATATAATATGTTTCATTTTTTCTTTATTCCTATTTTTAAGTGGAATATTAGATATTTTTTGATTTCTAGATGCTGCGAGTCAATATTTGAAATTTCAATGGATTATGGCAAGGAACTTGAAAGACAAAAAGAGCCTATAATCAATGATAATGAACTAACAGAACTAAACTTTGATTATGGGTATCTTAAAAAATGCCCATACTGTTTAGCAGAGATTGACACCAATTACAAATATTGTCCTTACTGCGGTCACAAAATTAATTAATTTCCTATTGATTTTTATTTAAAATCAATATATAATATATATTGTCTTAGGGGTATAGCTCAATTGGTAGAGTAGCGGTCTCCAAAACCGTTGGTTGGGGGTTCGAGTCCCTCTGCCCCTGCCAAAAGCCAAGCTAAAAGCTTGGCTTTTTTTATTAACTCTTTTAGCTATCCCTTCATATCATAATACTAAGGGGGGATAGCAATGGGAATGCCTAATATACCAGATATTAGTCCTACAATAAACTTAAGGGACAATGACGTTATAAATCTTCTTTTAGCTTCAATTGCACTTGAAGAATTTAGCTTAGCTGCTATAATGAATGCAGAGGCAGAAAAGATTCAAGAGCTTTTAGGAAGCAGAAATTGCCCATCCTTACAGGACATGATAACCCTCGATAAATCAGTAGAAAGAATACTAAGGGATGTTATCAAAAAAGAAATACTATTAGAATTTAAGTTTGAAAACATTCTTGATCTACTAGAAGCAAGAGGATAGCATTAAAACTATCCTCTTGTTATTCTTATTGAGTTTAAAACCGCTAAAAGGGCTACTCCAACATCTGCAAAAACTGCCTCCCACATGTTTGCTATTCCAAAGGATGCTATAATCATAACGAGTATCTTGACAAATAAAGCAAGATAAATGTTTTGCCATACTATTTTTTTAGTCTTTTTCGCTATATTCATGGCAGTTAAAATATTTTTAATCTGATCGTTCATAATAACTATATCTGCAGCTTCAATAGCAGCATCTTGGCCTAAAGCTCCCATCGCAATGCCTATATCTGCTCTTGCTATAACCGGTGCATCGTTAATCCCATCTCCTACGAAAATTATTTTTCCATTTTCCTTTTGAATTTCTAGCTCCTCAAGTTTTTCCACCTTTTGATCAGGCAAAAGACCATAATAATAGTCATCAAGGGCAAGCTTTTCTGCAACATCTGATGCTACATCTTTGTGGTCTCCTGTAAGCATTACTGTTCTAACACCCATCTTCTTAAGGAAATCAATTGTCATCTTTGCGTCCTCTTTAATTTCATCTTCAATAACTATGCATCCTATAAATTTACCATCTACAGCTACATAAACCTTAGTTCCCACATCGTAATCTTCCCTTATATTAATTCCTCTATCTATCATAAGTTTTGCGTTTCCAACCAAAACCTCATTATCGTCTATCCTTGCCTCTATTCCAAATCCTGATATTTCCTTGTGTTCCTTTATTCTCGACTTATCTATGTCCCCATATTCTTTTAAAATACATTGTGCGATAGGATGATTAGAATAAAATTCTGCATAGGCTGCATATTCCAAAACCTTAACTTTATCAATTCCACCTTCTGACATTATATTTTTTATCCTAAGCTTTCCCTTAGTTAGTGTCCCAGTCTTATCAAAAACTGCCATATTGACATAATTTAAAGCTTCAAGATAGTTGCTTCCCTTTACCAAAATCCCATTTTTTGATGCTGCACCAATTCCTCCAAAAAATCCAAGGGGAATTGAAATAACTAAGGCACATGGGCAGGATACTACAAGGAAAATTAAAGCTCTATATATCCAAGGAGAAAAGGGCTGTCTTAGTATTATCGGTGGCACACATGCTATTAAAAGGGCTAATAAAACTACTATCGGAGTATAAACCCTCGCAAATTTGGTTATAAAATTTTCAGTTTTAGCCTTTCTTCTATTTGCTCCCTCTACAAGCTCTAAAATTTTATTAACTTGAGATGCCTTAAATTCTTTAGTTACTTTTATCTTCAATACCCCGCTCTTATTTATAAACCCCGCTAAAACCTCATCTCCTACAGCAACATCCTTTAAAACTGACTCTCCTGTAAGGGCAGATGTATCTAAGCTTGAATTCCCTGCTATAATTATTCCATCAAGGGGAACCTTCTCTCCAGCTTTAACAACGATAATATCCCCTATTTTAACATCATCAGGATTAACCCTTTTTAATTCATGCCCAACCATTAAATTTGCATAGTCAGGTCTTATATCTAAAAGCGCTTTTATTGATTTTCTTGACCTTTCAACGGCTAAATCTTGAAGCGTTTCACCAACTTTGTAAAAAAGCATTACGGAAACCGCTTCGGGCATCTCACCAATTATAAAGGCACCTATGGTTGCAATTGACATTAGAAAATTTTCATCAAAAACTTGTCCATTTTTTATATTTTTAACTGCCTTTAGCAATATATCATATCCTATAATTACATAAGACAAAATGAACAATACTTGTCTTAAACTATTCTCAAATAAAAATGCCAATAAAAACAAAGTGGTTCCCAATACGATAAATATAGTCTCTCTATTCAAATTGGTTTTAACCTTAATTTCCTTTTCTTCAACTTTAACATCAGGTTCGTATTTATTGACGATTAATTTTATTTGGGACAAAATATCCTCCCAGTTTTTCTCATCATCTATAGTAAGTATTAGCTTTTGAGAACTTATATTAATAGAAGCATCCTTAACTCCATATATGTTTTTTACATCCTTTTCAATCTTAGCAGCACAATTAGCACAGTTAAGCCCAACTAAGATTAGGGTTTTATTTAACATTCTCTTTATAGTCTTTTCTTTTATTATAATATCAGGCTCTATCGACAAAATTATCCTTTCAATTTCATCGAATATTATTTCATAATTATCTGTATCTATATCAATCGCAAGGGTTTTATTTACAAAATCTATAGAAGCATCCTTAACACCGTTTAACTGTCTAATTTTTCCTTCCATCTTCGATGCACAATTGGCACATCCAAGTCCATATAAAATAAATTCCTTTCTCAAAAAAAACCCCCCTATTCTTCACCAATATGCGACAATCCCAAATCAAAAATCATCTTTACATGTTCATCATCAAGAGAATAATAAACAACCTTACCTTCCTTTCTAAACTTCACAAGCCTTGCAGCCTTTAAAACTCTTAATTGATGTGATACCGCAGATTGGCTCATGTTTAATAAAGCTGCAATATCGCAAACACACATTTCAGATTCAAAAAGGGCACAGATTATCTTTATCCTCGTTGAATCACCAAGAACCTTAAATAGGTCAGCTACATCATATAATCTTTCTTCCTCCGGCATCAAATTCTTAACTTTTTCAATAACATCCTCATGAACAACTGTGCAGGAACATCTTTCTATTTCCATCCAATCACCTCTTATATGAATATATGTTCATATGTTCAATATTATGTTACCACTTTCCCCCTTCATTGTCAACAAAAAAAGGCTGCCATTGGCAGCCTTACAGATTGTAAACAAACCTTCTTTGGTATTCAGATTTTGCAAAAGCCCCGTGAATGGATTTCAAAAAGGCATCTCTCATAAGCTTTAGCAATTAGAATTGCTTAGCGAAATGAGCGAATGCCAGGGAAATCCTTCACGGGGCTAATCATAAATAACTTTTTCAATAGTCTGAAAGGCTGCCATTGGCAGCCTTATAAATCATACTTCCACATTATAATCGCATCCTCACCGGTATCCGAATAATATCCCTTTCTTCTTGCAACTTCAATAAAACCGTATTTTTTATATAAATTTATCGCAACTGTATTGCTAACTCTAACCTCTAAAGTTAATGCATGTATTTTATTTTCCCTCGATATATTTATAATATCCTCCAAGAGCATATTCCCAAGGCCTATCCCTCTAAATTCAGGGTGAACGGCGATGTTTGTAATATGTCCCTCTCCATATAAAAGCCAAAGTCCGTAATAACCTACAACCCTTGCATCCTTTTCAATAACCCTATACTTTGCAACTTTATTTCGTGTTATCTCCGACAAAAAAGCCTCGTAAGTCCAAGGCGTTTTAAAACTCAAATGTTCAATCTTAACAACATCATCTATATCCTCAAGCTTCATATCCCTTATTAAAAAGTCACTCAAGCTTTATTCCCACCTTTTTCTCATATTCCCTTTCAGCTTGGGATTTTCTTATGTAAATGGGACTAAAGGTAAATATATCATCCTCCATCCCTTCCATAAGCCTTAAAAGGGCAAGCTCCCCAAGGGCACTTGCCCTTGGTAAGTTTGAAGTATTAGTTGAAAGGTAAAAATTATTGCCCTCCAGCTTTTTCCTATGGATTTTTACAGCATCTCCACAAAATAGTGTTTTTTCTTCCTTTACCCTTTCAATAAGTTCGTCTATATGCAAAGCTTCATAATCGCTAATTTTTATGAGCCTTCCCCTTTCAAATCTATAAAGAGCAGTATAAACATTATCCCTTAAGGCATCCATTATAGGGACAATAACTCCATCGAATCCAACCTGCATAAAAGCCATTGCATCCAAGCTTGAAACTCCAATAAATTTTAAATTCTTCCCTTGAGCTATTCCCTTTGCTGCAGCAACTCCTATCCTAAGACCTGTAAAGGATCCTGGACCACCGGATACAGCAACTGCATTTATATCATCCACAGATAAATCCAAAGTTTTAAACATATCTTCTATTAAAGGAAAGATCAAAACAGAATGCTGAAGCTTATTGTTTATAAAAATTTCACCCTCAACCTTTTCTTCAGTAACTATCGCAACTGATGCTACAAAAGAGGAGGATTCTATTGCTAATACCCTCACAATATCAGCTCCTTATTAAAATTTAAAATTTCTATCTCCCTTGTATTGTCATCTAAAATCCTAATATTTATCTTTATTGTATAGTCTGGCAAAAGCTCCTCAACTAGATTGCCCCACTCAATAACAGAAACACCTTCACCGTATATGTATTCCTCAAAACCTATCTCATAAAGCTCTGATATATCTGAAATCCTATAAACATCAAAATGATATAGGGGCATTTTACCATCGTATTCATTAACTATAGTGAAGGTTGGACTTGTAATATCCTCATGGACTTCTAATCCCTTTGCTATACCCTTAACAAGATGGGTTTTTCCTGCACCCAAATCCCCGTTTAAGCTTATTACATCTCCTTTTTTCAAAAGCTTTGCAATCTTTAACCCTATTTCAAAGGTCATCTCCTGCGAATTGGACTTTACCTTCATCCTTCCACATCCTTTAGTAAAATTCATATATATTTTATAATACCAATTGGCATTTTACAACAAAAATATCCCTAAAAGGGAATCCTTTTAGGGATTATAGTCTATAAAGATCAATATCCTCCTTAAATTGTTCCGTCATCCTTTTAAATTCAGAAATATTATGGGTGAGCTTTTTAATTTCTTCTGCATAGGTTGCAACATTAGCGCTAACCTCCTCAGAAGATGCAGAGTTTTCTTCGGCAATTGCTGCAAGGGATTCAATTTTGCCATAAATCTCAGCTATTGACTCAGTTTCCCTTTCAAGTCTATTAGAAGTTTCAATCATCTTACCTGCAACTTGAACTATCTTATCTTTAGCTACCCCGCTCTTTTCTATAGCATCCTTCAATACAATACTTTCATTGCTAAGTTCATCAAATTGAACTCCTATTCCACCAACTAAACTATCAATGTCCTCAATGAACTTTGTAAGATTTTCATTGATTTCATTGACAGCCCTTTGGGACTCCTCTGCAAGCTTTCTAACCTCATCTGCAACAACTGCAAAGCCTCTTCCTGCTTCTCCTGCCCTTGCTGCCTCAATTGAAGCATTTAAGGCTAAAAGGTTTGTTTGGGCAGCAATTGATGATACCATTGAAACGATTTCTGTTATTCCCTTTGCCCTTTTTTGTAATTCTTGGCTGTTTTCTATTACATTTGAAAATTCATTTAAAATTTTATTTAATTTATCTACCGTATTGCTTACATTAGCAAAACTATCTTCTATCTTTTCAACAGCATCCTCAAGCTCATCTTTGTTTTGTATCTCGATCTGAACGACTGTCTTTATAGATTCAACATTATCGTTCAATAGGGCCACGGAGGATTCCGTCTCCTGTGCCTGCATCATGGCAGCACCTGCAACCTGCTCAACCACTGAAGATATCTCATTTGAAGTTATGTTCATCTTTTCTGCTATATCTGAAAGTTTTCCGGAGAAGGTATTCATCTCATCCGTCATACCCTTAAAGGATACAAAATCCTGTCTAACCTTGGTCTTATACATCTTTAATAGATTGAATATTTCTTCAAAAACGTCCGTTGTCTCTATATCCAATTTTTCTGAATAATCATTGTTGTTTATTTTTCCTATCTCTTCCTTTATTACATCAAAGGGTTTTGTTAAAAGATAGGAAGCTATAAAGGGTGAAAGTAAAGCATAGACAAAGGAAATAAAACCTGCAATTTCTTTATTTATAGCAATTGTAATTCCATTTAATATCGAATATATTATAAAACTTAAAAGGGCAATTTTAACGTTTAAATTTTTAGTTATTCCAAAGGAAAATAACTTGTTTAACCTATACTTTTTCTTAATATATATTTCATCTTGAAAGGTTAACTTTAGCTTTAGCATATCCTGCGTCTTTTCTATCTGTTCTACTTCAATTTTTTCATTAAAATATTTAGATGCGCCTTCTAAAAGTCCCAAAAAGTAATCAAACATTCCCCTTTTGGATCTATAAGTAAAAATAGCCTCCCTTGAGGAAATAGCTTCAAGGTCTAGAATAGGTGGCCTTGCACCTGTAATCCTTTTTGTTACTTGTCTGTGAACATCGTTCATGGATTTTAAAAATCCATAAAGACTGTCATGTTTAAAAAAGGCAGGATAATCCTTTGACCAAGTAAATACGTTATCTATTCCAATTTCCCTCCAAAGAGCTTCATAGGATTTTCCTGAAAGCTTTGCTATATTTGATATTAGTTTATATACCTTTTCATCTTCAACATCCTCCAAAGGTGAAAAAATTTTATCCCTACTAAAGCCGATAAACTCAAGGGATTTGTCAACAATCTCATTATTTGTAATTTTCCTACAAGTTCTTATCCATGTAGAAACCGCAGTTCCCTTCATTTTAACACCCCCAAATTCATTATAACATTTCGGACAAAATTCTTCAACAAATAACAATTATCTTTAAGAAGAGTGGAATTTCGTTAAAATTAAGTTTATAATAACCTTGTAACAAAAATTTAAAGGGTGATAATATGCTAAAATTAAATTCCCATGATTTATTGTCCTCCTTAAGCCTTGCCATTGATCTTTGTGAATATGCTACCTTTAATGAAAATATTAATTCAAAAAATGATTTTTTGGGGTCAACCTTTCAACATAAATTTTTAAATCATTCCAAAAGAACAACATATATATCAATGAAAATAGGTCAAAAAATTTCAAAGGATAAAATATTCTTAAGAAATTTATTTGTTACTTCCTCCCTTCATGATATAGGTATAACTGGGACCGGTCAACTAATAGAGGCCCATTTAAAATCTGAATTTATATTAAAACATAGTAACAACGGGAGCATCCTTATAGATAAACTTCCATTAAACAAAACTATTTCAGATGCCGTTAAGTTTCATCATGAAAACTATGATGGGACAGGTCCCTTCATGCTAAAAGGAGATGAAATTCCATTAATCTCCCAAATAATTAGGCTCTCAGATGCCTTTGAGCTTATGTATGATGAAAATATCCCTAATTTCATGCAAAGGCAGTTTATATTGGATAATATTAAATCAAGTAAAGGAAAATTATTTTCACCCTACATTGTAGATCTATTTTTAGATGTGCAATCAAAGGAATATTTTTGGTGGGATGTTGAAAACATAGGCAATTTTCAAGATATATTTGATTCTATAAAGCCTGAAATAATAAGCACATTTACATTAGAAGAACTAAGGCAAATGTCATATGTGTTTGCCGACATAATAGATAAAAAAAGCCCCTTTACTTACACACATTCCACAAATCTTACAAAATTAGCATTAAAAATAGCTGCTTATTTGGGCTTCGATGAGGAAAAAAGAGTTAAATTTGAAATTGCAGCCCTCCTTCACGATGCTGGGAAACTTGCCATCCCAAATTCAATTCTAAATAAAAACGGTGCTTTAGACTCTAGAGAAATAAATATAATAAAAAGCCATACCTATTATACAAGGTTGATTCTTTCAAGAGTAAAGGGACTTGAGGATATTACCAACTGGGCTGCAAATCATCACGAAAAACTAGATGGAAGTGGATATCCATTAGGTCTTGATAAAGAAGGATTATCTTTAGAAGAAAGGATTATGGCAGTTTGTGATATATACGAGGCTTTGACTGCAGATAGACCCTATAGAAAAGGGCTTCAAAAGGATAAGGCCATAAGTATAATTCAATCTATGGTTGACAAAGGAGAAATATGCAGCACAGCACTAAAATATCTTAAGGAAGTAATATAAGGCACCCTTAGGTGCCTTATATTTTTATTTATGGAGTATCGGCGATACCCTTTTGTATATAAGAATAGTTATTAGCGATGCAAAAGTTCCTTTTAACAAATTAAACGGTGCTATGCTATATACAATTAAGGAATTAACGTCCTTTATGTTCTTATTAACTTTAGATGCCCATTCTACAATTGCGCTTATTGGGAAACCTAAAACTTTTTCATATAAAGGTAAAAGCACAAAATAGTTTAATAGTGATGCTGATATCACCATTATTACTACTCCTAAAAGCAGGCCAACCATTGCTCCTTTTCTTGATTTGTTTTTAGAATAAATATAGGCTGCAGGGAGAACAAAGGAACACCCAACTAAAAAATTTGCCATCTCGCCTATTCCTGCCGTTTGACTTTTGATCACAAAATGGAGTAAATTTTTCATAAGTTCAATTAAAATTCCTGACAAGGGTCCTAGTGCAAAGGCTCCAATAAGAACAGGAACTTCACTCAAATCGATTTTTAAAAAGTCTGGGAAAATAGGAAGGGCAAATTCAAAAAACATAAGAATAAGAGCAATTGCAGAAAGAATAGAAATTTTGATCATTTTTGATAGATTTTTTGACTTGATTTTTTCCATAAAAAAACCTCCCTTTTTTTAGGGGCAAAGGGAGAAAAAGATAATAATACCTTCTCCCATCCAGACTTTAACTGTCGGCCCTGGAATTTCACCAGGTCAGCCTTTCGGCTCGCGGGCTTTACCGCCGGTCGGGAATTTCACCCTGCCCCGAAGATATTCTGTATATATATTATCAAATTTTTCTAATAATTTCAAGAAGTTTTTATTTCCAATAATCTACCATATTCTTTTATTATTATTTGTTTTCTATTCCCTTCTATTATACCTTTCCCTTTTAAATCAGATAGCATCCTTGATACAGTTTCCCGCGACATGTTTAAAAGTTTAGAAATTTCTCCTATGTTTATATCTAAATCAATAGTAATCTTACCATCTTCTTCCCTTCCAAAAATATTAATATGTTCTATTAAAAAGTTAATAAAAATTTGTTTGCTGTCCTTTAACATTAAATTAGCCTGCCTTATGTTGAGATTTCTAAAGGATTTTATAACTAAAAAAGAAATTAAATCCCTAAGTTCCGAAGAAAATTGCAGCCTTTTTTTAAGGTATAATGCATCTACAGCTAAAACAACACAGCTTGTTAGAGCCTTATAGGTTGCAATTTCCTCCATACCTAAATAGGAGGATAAGGCAAAAAGCTCTCCAGGAAGAACATATCCAACAGAATATTCCCTTTCTTCAATATCCTTTTTAATCAAAATAACCTTTCCCGTATCTAAAAAATATATATAATCATCCTTAAAGGCTTCTCTTGTAATTATTTCATTTTTAAAGTAAATGATTCTTTTTAGTCCACCTTTAAGTTCGTTTTCTAATATTTTTCTATAGTCAACCCCAACCATGAATGTATCTTTTTTCATCCTACCCTCTCCCTTTTAAGGCTACAATAAAGTTATCGGAAGAAATATACAATAATTAATAGTCCGAGAAAACTCCCGGACTATTCAATATTCTTCATAGAAAGGGCTATTCTTTTTCTTTTAATATCTACATCTAAAACCTTAACCTTTACGATATCTCCAACCTTAACAACTTCCATTGGATGTTTTATAAACCTATTGGAAAGTTCAGATTTATGGATGAGTCCATCCTGATGGACTCCTATATCTACAAACACACCGAAATCGGCAACATTCCTTACAGTTCCCATAAGAATCATGCCGCTTTTCAAGTGTTCCATCTCCATAACGGAAGACATAAATATTGGTGGTGGAAGCTCCTCCCTTGGATCCCTTCCAGGTTTTTTAATCTCCTTTATTATGTCCACAAGGGTAGGAACACCGCAGTTTATCTTTTTTGCAATTTCCTCTACTCCACCGTTTTTTTCAACAAGTTCTTCAAGATTAGATAGGTTTCTTAACTTCACATCCTCAATATTAAGTCCTAGTATATTTAAGAACCTTTCACAAGCTTCGTAGGATTCTGGATGCACGGCAGTATTGTCAAGGGGATTTTGGCTCTCTGGGATTCTTAAAAATCCTGCACACTGTTCAAAAGCCTTTTCCCCAAGCCTTTTAACCTTTAAAAGCTGTCTTCTATCTGTAAATTTTCCATTTTGTTCTCTGTTTTCCACTATGTTCTTTGCAATAGCAGCGTTTATACCTGAAACATAGGAGAGCAAAGATACCGATGCCGTATTTAAATCAACTCCAACGTTGTTTACAACATCCTCAACAACACCCTTTAAAGTTTCATCAAGCCTTTTTTGAGAAACATCATGCTGGTATTGTCCAACGCCGATGGATTTTGGGTCTATCTTTACAAGTTCTGCCAAAGGATCCTGAAGCCTTCTTGCAATGGAAATAGCACCCCTTAAAGAAACATTAATATCAGGGAACTCTTTACTTGCAAGCTCAGATGCAGAATAAACTGATGCCCCAGCTTCAGAGACAACTACATAGTAAAGTTTTTTACCGCTTTCCTCTTTTATCTCCTTTATAAGCTCCGATATAAAAACTTCAGACTCCCTTGATGCCGTCCCATTGCCAAGGGATATAATATCAACATTATGTTTATATATAAGCTCCTTCATTATTTTTTTGCTTCCCTCAATGTCATTTTGAGGCGCTGTAGAATATACCGTTGCAGTATCTAAAAGCTTCCCTGTCTCATCTACAACAGCAACTTTGCATCCGGTTCTAAATCCAGGGTCAAAGCCTAAAACAACTTTTCCCTTTACTGGCGGCTGCATAAGAAGGTTTCTTAAATTCTCTGCAAAAACCCTTATTGCCTGTTCCTCTGCCTTTTCTGTTAAATCGTTTCTTATTTCCCTCTCAATCGAAGGCTCAATAAGCCTTTGATAGCTATCCTTTATAGCCCTTTGCAGAATCTCCTTATCCCTTTCACGCTTTATTATTTTTTCCTCAAGATATGCCAGTATTTTTTCGACAGGAGCTTCTATCTTTACAGATAAAAATTCTTCCCTTTCACCTCTGTTTATTGCCAAAACCCTGTGGGGAAGTATTGATTTTACAGATTCTTTATAGTCATAATACATCTCATATGGTGAAGTTTCATCCTTTGTAGATTTTGTAATAATTATTCCTTCTCTAAAGGTTATATTTCGAATAAATTTTCTGTAATCGGCATTATCCGATATTTCCTCGGCAATAATGTCTAATGCCCCCGATATCGCATCTTCTATTGTTAGAATACCCTTTTCGCTATCGACAAATCCTTGGGCAATTTTATAAATTTCCTCATCATAGCTTTGAGAAATAATAATATTTGCTAAAGGTTCTAGTCCCTTTTCTTTTGCTATGGTAGCCCTAGTTCTTTTTTTAGGTCTAAAGGGCCTATATAAATCATCAACCTCCGTTATTGTCTCCGCCCTTTCAATTGCCTCCTCTATTTCCTTTGTAAGCTTTCCCTGTTCTCCTATCAGCCTTTTTACCTCTTCTTTTTTTGCTAGGAGGCTTCTTAAGTAACTAAGCCTATCATAAAGCCTTCTTAATGTTATATCATCAAGTCCACCTGTAACTTCCTTTCTGTATCTTGCAATAAATGGAATAGTGTTGCCTTCATCAATAAGTTTAACAGTATTTTGAACTTGTCCTTGACTTATATTGAGCTCCTTTGAAAGTATGCTTATTATGTCCATCAAACCACCTCAAGTTTAAATTTCCTTTTTTCTTTATACATATCATTGTCAGCCTTAAGTATCACGTCATCTAAGCAATTACACATATCAGAGTCACAATATCCCGCACTAAACTTTATAGTAATGTCGTCTATAGGATTTGATTTTAAATATTCCCTAAATATATTAATTTTTTCTTTAAGTTCATCTATACCTTTAAAATTTATTATTGCAAACTCATCCCCTGCATATCTAAATGCTATAGAATCATTAGAAAAATATCGCTTTAATGCTGCAGCAAAATATTTAAGGACCTCATCCCCCTTTTTATGTCCAAAGGTATCATTAATCCCTTTAAAATCGTTCAAATCGATAATGCAAAATGCAAAATATTTTCTACTAGATAATAAATTCTCAATAATTTCCTCTAAACTTCTCATGTTGTAAAGCCCAGTCAGGTAATCAATCTTCAATATGTTTTTCAAATCATCCATAAGCTTTGCAATTTTTATAGCTGCTTCTAATTGGGTAGTTATATATTTAATCACTTTGATATCATTCTTATTGAAGGCATCTTCTTTTCTTCTATTATCAACATTTATAACTCCAAAAAACTCCCCATCAACATATATTGGAGCAGACAGGGTAGCACTTATATTTAGGCAATCATTTTCTAATAATTTTTTATAACTTTCCTTATGCAAATTATTATCATCAAACTTCCTTGGATTTTTAATAATAGCAGGTTCAGTTAACCTTGTTGACTTATAAAGATAAAGCTCTTCCTTTTTAAGATTTATTTTTTTCAAAATCTCAATATCAAATCCTTCGGCAGCCTTATATTCTAACACACCCTTATCTTTGCTATAGATCAATATGCTTCCAGTCTCTGCGTTCTCAATAAGGTCTATCGTATACTTCAAAAGTTTTGGATAAATGCTGTCAAGGCTTTCAAAGTTTTCAAGTTCGCTTGCAACCTTTAATAAGGTTTCATTGGTTTTTAATACCTTAATATTTTGCTTTTTTAAATTAATAGTCCTAATCAAAAAGATGATACATAATAAACTTAAAGAAATATTTAATAATTCCATAACCCCCCGACCTTTCTAGAACATATCCTTCTTGGCAAGGATATAGGTAACAAGTGCTGAAATAGCACAAGTTATTAATATTACAATATAAAATCCATAGGGATGTTTAGCAAAGGGAACAGGAACGTTCATTCCAAAAAATCCAGATATAACAGTTGGAATAGAAAGAACTATGGTAATAGATGCTAAAAACTTCATAACTATATTTAAATTATTGGAAATAATCGAAGCAAAGGCATCCATAGTTCCACTTAAAATGTTGCTGTAGATGTTTGCCATTTCAATCGCCTGTTTATTTTCTATTATAACCTCTTCTAAAACATCCTGATCCTCTGGATATTTCTGCATTATTTCAAGTTTTAACATTTTTTCTAATGTAATTTCATTGGATTTTAACGAAGTTGAAAAATATACAAGGCTTTTTTCTAATGAAAGAAGCTGAATAAGCTCTTTATTTTTCATGGATTTATGAAGCCTTGCCTCAATTATATGGCTTGTTTTATCAATCTGCTTAAGATAACAAAGATAATATGATGCCACCTTATAAAGTATTTGAAGTATAAATCTTGATTTTTTAAAGGTAAAAAAGGATTTTACTTTATTTGCAAGAAAATCGTCGATTACTTTATTTTCCTTTAAGCAAATGGTGACTATAACATTGTCGTTTAAAACAATACCTAAAGGTATTGTATAATACTGAAGGGATTTTTCCTTAACATCCATAATAGGAATATCGATGATAACCGAAATCTGTTCACCGTCAACTTCGATTCTTGAACTTTCCTCCTCGTCAAGGGGTGCCCTTAAAAATTCTATCAAAAGGCCTGTTTTTTGCGAAACGTATTCAAGTTCTGTCTCCGTTGGATTAGTAAGATTAATCCAGCATCCCTTTTCGATGCTATCGATTTCAAATGTCTGTCCTTCCAAATTGGTTTTAAATATTTGCAGCATATTTCCACTCCCTTCCTGAGCCTATTTAGGCTCAGGAAGGGCCTAAATAGGCTCTATGTTAAATTAATGCAACTGACGGGTAAATCTTCCATATAAAACACCTCATCACAAAAAATTTTTATCCATTTTTACTTTACATCATTGCAAGAAAAAAAACAAGTTTAAATTTATCCATATAAATTCACACAAAAATCACAGGGTTATCAACATATTTATTCACAAACTGTTGATAACCCTGTGGATATTGGAATATAATAGAAATATATGTAATTAATGGGGTGGTTCTGTGAAAAAATTAATTGGAATTATAATGGCCTTCTTTGTCCTTTTCCAATCCATTGTGTTTGCAACTCCCTTTAACTCCCAAAACGTTTTTAACCTAATAAAGGAACTTTCTAACGAAAAATATCGCGGACGATTATCCGGTGATATAGGAAATGAATTAGCCTGCGATTTAGTAGCTGAAAAATTTAAAAGGGCTAATTTAATACCAATAGGAGATAATAAAACCTACTTTCAATCCTTCTACGCCTTTGTTCCCTTCATTAACGGCAAAGCAAGTTTTAAAGTATATGATGGTAATAAACTTATTAAGGAATATGTTTATGGAACCGATTATAAAGAAGTAATATATGGTCTTTCAATTGGAGGAGAAGTTAAAGGTAAAATTTATTCCGATGACTCTAAAAGGGGAGATATATTCATTGCCATCGATAGACCCTTTGAATCTAATTCTACATACGATTTTGATAAAGGGCTTTTATCAAAGGGTATAAAGGCGATAATCTATATATCAGATAATAGAATGGATTTCAAAAGCACCTATAAGTTTCAAAATGAATACAAAGAAGGCCTTGTAAAAATCGTATTAGACAATAAATATTTTGATGAAATACTTAAATTTCAGAAAAAAGGATATACCTTTGTGATAAAAAGCCCATTAGAATTTAAAAAGGTTAAAACAAAAAATGTCGTTGCAATGAAAAGGGCATTAAAAAAGGAAGGCTACCCATTAATTTTTACCGCCCATATCGACCATGTAGGATTTGACGCTATAAATAGAATTTATCCTGGAGCCCTTGATAACGCATCCGGTGTTGCCTTTTTAGTGGAGCTTGCCAACTTCTTTAAAGACAAATATACCAGTAGAGACATTATATTCGTTGCCTTTAACGCCGAAGAAGAGGGACTTTTAGGATCATACTACTTTGTAAATCATTCCCCTGTTCCTTTGGAAAATGCTGAATGTATAAATTTTGATATGATCGGCACTAAAAAGGATATCCCTCTAACTGCATTAAAATCTGTATACTCATTAAACAGGAGCGATTCTATCGATGCTTTTCTTAATAGTCATAAGCTAGGTAGAAGTTATGAAGACAATAGCGATCACGTTCCCTTTAACCTTAAAAATATAAGCGCAGTTACTTTCATCCACGATGATACGGATAAAATTCACACTCCCTATGATACAATTGAAAACATTAGCGTCGATAAAATAAACGAAGCCTTCTTAGTAGTTGATGATTTTTTAAAGGCAAGGAAAGTTTTTATAGAAAAGAGCGAAATAATAGAGAATAGATATGTAGTTTATATGTTAACTTCAATATTTTTAATCGTGTTTGTTTTTATATATTCTTCTGTTTCAAAAAAGGAAAAAACCATATCATAAAAAATAGACCCGGAATATCCGGATCTATTTTTTATTTTCCATCTTTAAATATGCATTTATAAAATCGTCGATTTCTCCATCCATAACAGCTTGAATATTTCCAATTTCAACTCCAGTCCTATGATCCTTAACAAGGGTATAGGGCTGGAATACGTAACTTCTTATCTGGCTTCCCCAGCCTATTTCCTTTTGCTCTCCAGTAAGATCCTCTATCTTTTCCTTTCTTTCCCTTTCTTTAAGCTCAATTAGCTTTGCTTTTAGCATCTTCATTGCCATTTCTCTATTGGAGTGTTGACTCCTTTCGCTCTGGCAGGAAACTACTATTCCAGTTGGAAGGTGGGTTATTCTAACGGCAGACTCAGTCTTGTTAACATACTGCCCGCCTGCCCCGCCGGAGCGGAAGGTATCTATCTTTATATCCTCATCCCTTATTTCTATATCCTGATCATCGGTAATTTCAGGTAAAACTTCAACAGAAGCAAAGGATGTATGCCTCTTTCCTGCAGCATCGAAGGGTGAAATTCTTACAAGTCTATGAACACCCTTTTCAGCTTTTAAATAACCATAGGCGTATTCCCCTTTTATCTCTAATGTTACGCTCTTTACTCCTGCCTCATCACCTGGTAAAAAGTCTACGGTCTCTACTTTATAACCTTTGCCTTCCGCCCATCTTGTATACATTCTTAAAAGCATAGAAGCCCAATCACAGGCCTCTGTTCCACCTGCACCAGCATGGATAGTTAATATAGCATCATTTTTATCGTATTCTCCAGAAAGCATCGTCTCTATCCTAAAGGCTTCTATATTTTTTTCAAGGTCGTGCCTTTCTTCTGCGATTTCATCAAGATGAGAGTAGTCCTCCTCTTCATCACAAAGCTCAATTAAAACCTCAAGATCCTCCACTCTTTTTAAAAGGCTCTCATATCTTTCTACTTTATCCTTTAGGGATTTTGCCCTTTGAACTATCTTTTGAGCCTCCTCAATGTTGTTCCAAAAATTAGCATCCTGCATCTTGGTTTCTAATTCTTCAACTTCCTTTTTGAGCCTTGGGATGTCAAAGAGAAGCCCCCACTTCTTCTAGGATTCTTTTCATTGGTTCAATTGCTGAATAATGTTCTTCAAATTGAATGTGCATCCTATCGCCTCCTTATACGTTTCTTCCACAACAATTTTTATATTTTTTACCGCTTCCACATGGGCATGGATCGTTTCTTCCTATTTTTTCTGATTTTCTAACAGGCTGCTTTTTAACAGAATCATCATAGTTCGTTGAAGTAGGCTCTGCTACCCTTTCCCTTTCAACCTTTCTTTCAGGTTTTACTCTAAACAGGAATCTTAATGTATCTTCTTTGATGCTATAGATCATCTCATCAAACATATTCATACCTTCAATTTGATATTCTTGAACAGGGTCTCTATGCCTATACGCTCTGAGGCCTATTCCCTGCTTTAGATGTTCCATAGCATCTATGTGGTCAATCCACTTTGTATCAACAGTCCTTAGAAGAACAACCCTTTCGATTTCTCTAAAAATATTTTCTTCAAATTCCTTTTCCTTTTCCTCATAAGCTTTATTAATTGTATCTGTAATTTTTTCTAGGATTTCATCCTTTGAAAGAGGATCTAACTGCTGTTCGCTAATTTTTACCATAAATACGTCTTCAATATATCTTGAAAGTCCCTTAAGATCCCATTCTTCCCTATGCCTGTCATCAGTTACATGGGCATTGACTATAGATGTAACAACATCTATGATCATACCCTGTATGCTGTCCTTTAAGTTTTCTCCCTCTAAAACCTTTTTCCTTTGGGAATATATTATTTCTCTTTGTCTGTTTAAAACATCGTCAAACTGCAATAGGGATTTTCTTATTTCAAAGTTGTTTGCCTCAACCCTCTTTTGGGCCTGTTCTATTGCATTTGTAACCATCTTACTTTCAATAGGCTCATCATCAGGAAGACCAAGCTTTGATACTATATCCTTTATCCTATCAGAACCAAAGAGCCTCATCAAATCATCTTCTAAGGAAACATAAAATCTTGAACATCCTGGATCCCCTTGACGGCCAGCACGTCCTCTTAGCTGGTTGTCTATTCTCCTTGATTCGTGCCTTTCAGTTCCTATTATTTTAAGTCCTCCAAGTTCAGCAACACCCTCACCAAGTTTTATGTCGGTTCCACGACCAGCCATGTTTGTTGCAATGGTTACCATACCTCTTTCTCCAGCATGGGCAACTATTTCTGCTTCCTTTTCATGGTATTTTGCGTTGAGAACCTGATGATGAATACCCCTTTTCTTTAACATGGTTGATAGCATTTCTGATTTTTCTATGCTTATCGTTCCAACTAGAACAGGCTGCCCGGTTTTATGGGTTTCAACTATTTCTTCAACGATGGCATCAAATTTTGCCTTTTCTGTCTTATATACAACATCCGGATGGTCTACTCTAATCATAGGCCTATTTGTTGGAATTACTATAACATCAAGTCCGTATATTTCTCTAAATTCTGCCTCTTCGGTTTGGGCAGTTCCTGTCATACCGGCAATTTTTTCATATAGTCTAAAGTAGTTTTGGAAGGTAATAGTCGCAAGGGTCTTTGACTCCCTTTCTATTTTAACTCCTTCCTTTGCTTCAATTGCCTGATGAAGACCATCTGAATATCTTCTTCCATACATTAATCTTCCGGTAAACTCATCAACTATAATAACTTCACCATCTTTTACTACATAATCGATATCCCTTTTCATAAGGGCATGAGCCTTTAGGGCTTGAATTACATGGTGCTGTATCTCCATGTTCTCTGGATCTGCATAGTTTTCAAGATTAAAGAATTTTTCTGCTTTATCTATACCGCTTTGGGTTAATGTAACTGCATGTTGTTTTTCGTCAACTTCATAATCTTCATCCTTTTTTAATGTCCTAACAAACATGTCAGCAACTTCATATAGCCTTGTTGATTTTTCACCAGCGCCAGAGATAATAAGAGGAGTTCTAGCTTCATCTATAAGGATTGAGTCAACTTCGTCGATTATGGCATAATGAAGATCCCTTTGAACCATCTCTTCTTTGTATATAACCATGTTATCCCTTAAATAGTCAAAGCCAAATTCATTATTAGTTCCGTAGGTGATGTCACAATTATATGCCCTTCTTCTTTCCTCTGCATCAAGGTCATGGGTAATAACACCAACAGTAAGCCCTAAAAATTCATATATCTTACCCATCCATTCCCTGTCACGCTTTGCAAGGTAGTCGTTTACAGTTACAACATGAACACCCTTTCCAGTTAGGGCATTAAGGTAAGCAGGTAAAGTTGCAACTAATGTTTTTCCTTCACCTGTCTTCATTTCAGCAATTCTTCCTTGATGAAGAACGATGCCACCTAAAAGCTGAACTCTAAAATGCTTCATTCCAAGGGTTCTCCAAGCAGCCTCCCTAACAACTGCAAAGGCCTCTGGCAAAATGTCATCGAGGGTTTCGCCCCTTTGAAGCCTTTCCTTAAACTCGAAGGTCTTATTCCTAAGCTCTTCATCTGAAAGACCTTCCATAGTTTTTTCAAGGCTTTCTATTTTATCGACTATTGGCATTAGCCTTTTAATTTCCCTTTCACTGTGGGTCCCAAATATCTTTTCTAAAAGTCCCATCCTACCACCTTCCTTTAAAGCAATACTAATATTTTAACATATTTTAATTAATTTAACAATCAAAAGAAATAAGGCACGATTAATCGTGCCTTATATTTCTGGCTCTATTATACCGTAGTTACCGTCCTTTCTTTTATAAACCACATTGACCTCTTCTGTATTTGCGTTTCTAAATACAAAGAAATTATGACCTAAAAGCTCCATTTCAAGTATTGCCTCTTCGACATCCATAGGCTTTACTGAAAACCTTTTTTTCTTAACTATCTTGCCCTCTTCATCCTCATCGTAATCCCTATATTCAGGTATATCTAAGAATTTCAGTGTTTCTCCATTGTGAACCCTCTTTTGTAATTTAGTTTTATGTTTGATTATTTGCCTTTCTATTTTTTCAACTACATTATCTATGGATGTATACATATCACCGCTTGATTCTTCGCCCCTTAATATCATCCCGTTAAATGGTATTGTAACCTCAATTATCTGCCTATTCTTTTGAACTGATAAAGTAACATGTGCCTCCTGTTCTGGACTAAAATACTTTTCAAGCTTGCCAAGCTTTTTTTCTACAACATCCTTTAGAGCATCTGTTAAAACTATGTTCTTTCCCGTAATCATAAATTTCATAAGATCTACCCCTTTCAAGTGGTCTAAGGGAAAAATTTCTTATTTTAATTTTAATATTTTCTGAAAATTTAATCAAGCCTTTTTTACTAAAGTGTGAAAAATGTTAATATGTTGATATTTATCTGTGGATAATGTGGACAAATTTGTGCATAACTTGAATTTCAAAGGGTTTTTATCAACAATTAATGTTAATATCTTTTTATATTTTGTGCAAAAATATAAAAAGAAATACAAAAAGGATATGGCATTGATTAGCTGACCTGGTCTTTGCCCCCACACTCGCCTGCTGGGAGTTTTGCTTAAGGTGTATGCCTCTCACTAATCCTCCTCTCGGTTTTACCGGCAGGACTTACTTCTAAGCCGCACCATGCTCATCAGACTTTGTCTGACTTACGTGGGTCGTTTCGCCTGCGACTGGCATCGACTTTCAACCACAGACCTAATCATGCCATATCCTTATGACGCAAAGGTCAAAACTATTACTTTTTTAGCCTTACACTTTTTTAAGGCTTCGGATGCATAATGGGCTGTTGCCCCGGTTGTAAATACATCATCCACAATAAGAATTGTTTTCCCTTGAAGGTCCTCGTTACAATCAAAAACCCCCTTAACATTATACCATCTATTTTCATCTTTGAATAGTGTTTGAGACTTAGTATCTTTTATTTTTTCTATGCAATCCTTAAAAGGAATAAACGTGAGCTTTGAAAGTTCCTTTGCAATTAAAAGAGCTTGATTATATCCCCTTAGTTTCAACCTTTTCTTGGAAATTGGAATTGGAACAATAAGATCAAATTTTATTTTATTCTCATCTATTGTATCCTTCATAAAAAACGCTATAACTTTGCTCAGTTCAACTTTTTCTTTATATTTCAATCTTCTTACTATGTCCTTAGCTACCTTGTCATACTTAAATACAGAATATACCTCATCAAAGGCTACCTCTATAGGATAAGCATATACAACACTTTTAGATAATTTAATTTTTAAAATCTCCGTATAACAGAAGGTGCAAAGTCCAAATTTTTCTTCTTGAAGTCTTCCACAGTTTAAACAATATTTTGTTTCAGGAAACAAAATATAGAAAAGGGCATCTATTGCTTCACAAACCCCTTTTCCCAGGCGGCTTTGTTTAAACTTCTTATACACTTTTTGGCTAAAGAGATCCCCTCCGTTTCATTTTCGGCAACAAATAAAACCTCCCCAACTTTTTTGTTTTTCCCAAGGGATGCAAGGGCAGATAGATAAATTAAAATTTCTTCGTTATAACAGTCATCATGGGCATTTAAAACTATAACGTTTACATTTTCTGAAAAGTTTTTAGAAATACTAAAATCGCTGGTTAAATATATCCTTTTTGTTCCCTTCAAAAACGTTAAAAAATCGCTTTTTGACTCAATTTGATTTTTATTTATACCCTCCATTATAAGGTAATTCAATATTGTTGATATTTGCATCCTCTTAGGGATAAAAACTATTGTTTTGCTTCCATCCTTGATTGACCATCTTAAAGTATCTAAAGCAAGATCAGGAAGATAAAATCCCTCCCTTAGAACCTTTGATATCTCAACCCTTGGTTCAGGAATTAGATGGTTGCCATGAGAATAGGGCAAAAATGTAATTTCAAAGCTAAGTTCTTTATATCTTTCGGGATTTATACAAGCTACTATAAACTTCCCCTTGTCCTTGCAAGCCTTTTTTGCCGCAAAGTGCAGCAATTTCTCTTTATTAAATGCCCTATAAATATCGTTCAATAAAACCAAATCAAAGGCTTTGTAAAAAGGAACATAATTAGATTTGTAGGATATAACTATATCGTTATTTCTAAAATCTTCAAATTTATCATGAATTATTGATATTTTTTTGTTGTAAAAGGTCGATTTTAAATTTTCTAATGCTTCATATGCCTCATTAAAGCTTGTTATATATAGGACCTTACCACCAGTTTTCAAAATTTCGGAAAAGGAAGGGTAAAGCATATCTAAACTAAATGAATGGGGAGCTGAGAAAATAAGCCCATTATTTTTCTTGGATTTTATAAAATCTAATAGATCAAGGGCGATATCTTCCTTTACGTCCTTTAATTTTGGAAATTTATATCCTAAACCTTGTCTTAATGAGAAATTATAGTTATCTGCAGCATAAATCAATAGATCCGATTCTTTAAAATTAAATTGGCAGCCTTCGCAAACCCTCCTTCTGCAGAAATTACAATAAAGTTTTTCTCCTTCTTCTCTAAAGGCAGGAAGAATTGAAACTCTTCTTTCACAGTATAATACCTGTAATATATCAAGCAGATAATCATATTGATAATATCTTTTAAAATAATCGATGATATCATTTAAGGTTAAAACTCTACCTATAATTTTACCCTCCACAAATTCTATATCTTCCTTTGATGGTAGAACATATCCTGAAGATATTTTTTTATATTCTGCCTTTAGACTATTTTTTTTAATCTCCTTTTTCACTAAAAAGTCAGTATTTTTTATTATTTTATCAAGCATAGATGTTTTATTTATTTTATCAATAATGCTCTTAGCCCTATCAATTGAAATCTTACCTAATACTTCAAAGGATTCAATATTTCTTGTCCTTTTTAAAATTTCGTGGTCTATATACGGATTAAAGGAAAAATCATATATAGCCCCACCCGTCCCCTTGGCTTTATACAAATAAACCTCCATCGGATCACCTCTATTTAATTGACGAAATAACATCTATTATTCTGTTTTTTAGACCAGAAAATCTATTAAAGGTTTTGTCGTTTGAGATCATAAAGCTTAGGGCTTGTTTCATCCCGACAAGCACCACAAGTTTCTTAGCCCTTGTCACAGCTGTATATATTAAATTTCTCGTCATAAGCATCGGTGGCCCAAAGGAAACTGGAACAACTATTACAGGAAATTCGCTTCCTTGACTTTTATGAATTGTTATGGCATAGGCTAGATCCAGTTCATCAAGATTTGAAAAATCATACACCACCCTTTTATCATCGAAGGCAACAGTCACCTTTTGTTCCTCATCGTCTATTTTTTCTATAAAACCTATATCACCATTAAAAACTCCAACCCCCTGACCATCTATCGAAAAATCCCCTTCCCATTGTAGACTATAGTTATTTTTGGTTTGCATAACCTTATCGCCTTCTCTAAAAATCATGTCCCTAACCTCTTTTTCTGCCTTTTTACTCGAAGGAGGATTTAAAATCCTTTGAAGCTCTTTATTTAAATTCAACACTCCATTTTCTCCCTTTCTCATAGGAGATAAAACCTGTATATCCTTTAAGGGGTCAAAGCCCTCCTTAAAGCTTGGCAGCCTTCTGTCTACAAGATTTAAAATCTCTTCTAAGATATCTTGAGGATTGTTCTTTTGAATAAAGAAAAAATCTTTATCCTTTTCATTAAGAAAAGGCATCTCACCATTATTTATTTTATGTGCATTTATAGCAATAAGACTCTCATTTTTTTGTCTAAATACTCTATTTAATCTAACAACTACAACACCCTTGCTTTCTATTATATCCCTTAAAACATTTCCAGGACCGACAGAAGGGAGCTGATCTACATCCCCAACAATAATAAGCCTTTTACCCATGTCGATGGCCTTTAACAAACTATTCATAAGGAGGATATCCACCATAGAGGCCTCATCTACTATGATCACATCCTGATCTAATGGATTATACTCATCCCTTGCAAAGCAAGGACCATTTTCAGATTCTAAAAACTCCATCTCAAGGAGCCTGTGAATAGTTTTTGCTTCTTCTAAAGTAGCCTCCGTAATTCTCTTTGCAGCCCTCCCTGTTGGAGCACAAAGGGCAACCTCAAGACCCTTTTTATTAAAAATTTTTATAATACATTTTATTATCGTAGTTTTCCCTGTGCCAGGACCTCCAGTTATTACGCAAACACCATTCGATACTGCCTTAATTATTGCCTCCCTTTGTTCATCAGCTAATTTAATATTATTTTCCTTCTCAAAATCCTTAATCTCCTTATCTATCCATTCAAGATCTTCTTTAATTGTTTGAAGGGATAATTCTATAAGTTTTTTGGCAACCTTAAGCTCAGCAAAGTAATAAGGTGATAAATAATAAACTTCTTGATTATCTATATCATCCCTTACAACATCCTTAGACTCAATAAGGCTTATAATCTCATTTTCTATAAGCTCATAGGGGATGTTAAGTAGTTTATAGGCCTCCTCCAAAAGCTCCAATTTAGGAAGATAAACATGTCCGTTTGATATGCAGTTTGCAAGGACATATTTTATTCCTGCCCTAATTCTATATTTTGAAGTTAAATCTATCCCAATGCTTCGTGCTATTTTATCTGCCGTTTTAAATCCTATTCCATTTACCTCATCACAAAGTCTATAGGGGTTTTCTTTGACGACCCTTATTGTTTCATTGCCATATCTTTTGAAAATTTTAATCCCTAAGTTTGTTGAAATACCATAGCTTTGTAGGAAAATAAGGACATTTCTTAATTCTCTCTGTTCGTTGAAAGCTTCAGAAATCCTTTGGGCTTTTTTTTCTCCTATTCCGTCAACTTCTGTTAACCTTTCCGGGTTCATTTCTATTATCTCTAAAGTGTCTTTACCAAACTTTTCTACAATTTTTTTAGCAGTTACCGGACCTATTCCAGGAATAAGCCCTGATGCCAAATATTTTTCTATGCCTTCTATGGTATTAGGCTTAACCTCTTCGTAGCCAGTAAGCTTAATTTGTTGTCCAAAGGTCGGATGAACTACCCACTCGCCTGAAACCTTTATCCTAATTCCTTCGCTAATATAGGGCATTGTTCCTACGACTGAAATGAGCTCATTATTATGTCTTAACTTGATAACTGTATATCCATTTTCTTCATTTCTAAAAACTATATTCTCAACTAAGCCTTCTATTTCTATCATTCTCATCACCTATTCCAAAAGCTTTTTAAGATAGAGTATCTCATTTAATATAAAAGCAATATCCCCCTTTGTCGCAGGGGCGTTAAAGTCAAATTTATCTAATTTAATTTTATCACAAAATTCCTTTTCTAGAGTTTTAACTAATTTTGTCCTTTTAATAACAGACCTATAGCTTTCTATAAAAAAAATTTTTTGTCCATCTTTTAAAAGGATTTCTCCTTCTTCTATTTTATCAATAAAATGAAAATTAATATAGCCATAAACTTCATCCCTTGACGTCCTGGGTTTTCTAATTTTTATTGGAAGTAAGATTTCCTTTTCATTTAATACAAGAGGAATAATGTTCTTTTGATTTAACACTTTTCTACATTTTCTTCTAACCTCTTTAAAATCCAGCATTCTTTCTTTAAATATGTTTTTGAGCATATTGGAAAGTTTTATATAAACAATTCTTTCTCCCTTTTCATCCTTTACCTTGCAAACATCCCCTACTCCCTCTAAATAGAAAGGCAAGATATATATAAGCATGATATCAACCCCTTCCATTTTATTACAAGAAAATTATAATACGAACATTTGTTCGGTGTCAAATTTTAATTTTTCTTTCAATTTTTTTAATTTTTTGTTATAATCTTTATGGGGATGGGGGTGTTATATTGTCTAAACTAAAAAATAACTTTTTCCTTAATAATTTAAACGGAGTTTTGCAGGTCATCGCAGTGAATTTAGTTACTTCCTTTGCAGGACTGTTTTTAAAAAGATTAAATGCAAATGATGAGCTTGTCTCGCTTTTTAATTCACTTCCAGCTTTTTTCAGTATCCTTGCGATATTTATAGGTGGAATTATTTTAACAAATACAAAAAACAAAAAGCGAACAACATCCTTCGCTTTTTTAATAACGAGGTTTTTTTATATTTTAATCGCACTTGTTCCCTTTTTACCTGATAAATTAAGGCCAATAGCCTTTGTAATATTATACAGTGCAATGAATTTTCCAAATTCTATTGCAGTATTTTTATGGCAGTCTTTCCTCGCAGACATATTTCCACCTGGAGATAGGGAGGCAAGTTTAGCATCAAGAAACAGCATTGCAACAATAGCAGGAACTGCAACAACTCTTATAACAGGATTTTTATTAACTTCTCTTTCAAGGAATAAATCCCAGCTTATAACCTTTTATCAAATAGCCTTTGTTATAGCCTTTTTTATTGGAATAATCGAGGTTATAACTTTATTAATGCATAAAGAGAGAAAAAATGCTGCCTATGCAGAAGTTTCAACTAACGGTAATAAAATATCTTTAGATTTTTTGATAAACCTTCCAAAACATAAGGAATATTTTGTTTTTATAATCTGCGTCATTATTTTTCATTTTACATGGCAAATGGCTTGGCCACTTTTTTTAACCTATGAGGTAGATTATCTTAAAACGAACGAGATGTGGGCAGCCATTATATCGACTATAAACGGAATTGCAATGGCATATGGATATAGGTTTTGGGGACGTTTTTCTAAAAATAACGGCAATTCTGCTGCAATAACTATTGCCTCATTAGGCATGGCCCTTGCACCCTTTTTCTATTCTATATCTACCAAAATATATCATGTTACATATTTTGTTGCGCTTACAGGCTTTAGTGTATCAGGGGTTATGCTACTTCTTTTAAACTCGTTATATGAGGTATCCCCAAGAGAAAATCGAACCTCCTTTATTGCCTTTTATAATCTTGTAACTAATATAACTTTAGTAATTTCCCCTTGGATAGGAATGAGATTATCGCATTTTACAGGAATAAAAAATGCCTTTCTGATAGTAGGATTTTTAAGAATACTTTCTGGATTAACGTTTCTTATAAGGCATAAAAAACAGCAAGTTGAAGCATAAAAATACTTAGGATCTTTAAAAAGTTTTTAGTTAGCCCCGTGAAGGATACCATGACATTCAGTTATTTCACTAAGCAATTCTAATTGCTAAAGCTTATGAAAGATTGTCTTTTAAATCCTTATGGGGTATTTCAAATTTTTAACAAAAAAGGAATTATCTGCAATCTGATAATATATACTTCTGTTATTTTTTTAGGAGGGATTTTTATGTTTATTTTAGGTATAATTCTTATACTTTTAGGCTCGGTAATAATATACAAAAAATCATTTCTGTGTAAATATGAATTTTTTAACTTTATTTTTCTTCTTTTAACTCTTTTGACTTCTATATCATTTGAACAAATTAGAGCTAAAATAGCATTTATTATAGTGATGTTTGTTTTTGGACTTTTGTTACACTATGACTATGGGGATAAGGTTATAGTTAAAGGAAAATATATAGTTTTTAACTTGCCTCCCAATGACATCCTAGATATTCTAAGTAAAATTTTAAAAGAACAGCAAATTAATCATAATGTTCATAAAAATTCAATCATAATAGAAGAAGAAAAAAATAAATGGACAATCAAAGTTAAACCCAAGGTATTCGATTTAACGTCTTTATATTTAACAGATATATATAATACCCCCTTATATAAACTTATAGTAGAAAAATTAAACAGTTCGTTAAAAGGATATAAAACTAAACCTTTTTCAAAGTTAGGCTTAATTTTAACGGCTTGGGGACTAATGTTCGCTATGATTTACTTATTTTCTTAAAAAAATGAAGGAGAAAGGATTTCCCCTCCACCTTTATTGGAAATTAATATATGTTAAAAAATATGCACCATCATTAGAGCCATGTCTTACGTATTTATAGGTGCATATCACATTAAATGTATCTCTTGTTAAATTTACGAGTATTGCATCAATGTTATTATCTTTATTTATTAGATTCTCTGAAATTACACTCGTCAACAATGTTGATGTAATCCCTCCCAAAAATGCAAATAAATTATTTGTTGACATTAATAACACTGTAACCAAAGTCGTTGCAATAACATTAACCCAATCTTCTTTTGCTTCATAATAGTTTCTAATTACTTCTACTTCTTTTCTTGTTAAAGTTGCATTTACAGTAATTACATTCTTACTTGCTTTGCTTGGAGGACAATATATTGCTATAGCCATTAAATCTCACCTTCCTAAATTCAAATTTACTTTAAACTGCAAAGTCAATTTTCAATAGCTAGAAATTTTTATGTTTTTTAAAATGATTTGATATCTATTAAAGATTAAGAGTGGGGAAAACCCCACCCTTAATCCTTAATCGACGCAATTGTTCTCGATAACTCATTTATGCTCTCGGAAAGTTTCTCCAGTTTACCCTCCACCCTAACTAGGAGGTAAATGGATAAAACTATTGGAAAGCCTAAATTGGCTATCTGGTTTAAAATACCATCCATATTATCACCCTTATCTTACGGCATAATCAGTAACATCCCTTGAAATCACGCTTGCCCCCATTATTGAAACTAAATTTCCGCCTGTTGAATCAAATATGTTTTTTGCTAATATGAGCTGCATTAAATTTCTTATTTCCTCCGTCGTTATTCCATCCTTAACATAAGGGATGTTTATTGAAACATTTCTACCAGCTGTATTTTGGAAAACCATCTGTAAAGTCTTCATCAAAATCCCCCCTTCTTTAAGTATTAAAAAGGCCATTCCCATTAAGCATTAATAAGCTGTGATACGTCTTGTCTTACAACGTTTTGAATTGGTCCTTCAAGTAATGTTTCAATTGCTGCAACAACATCAAAAACGTCCTGATCTGCTGCAGTTGGTTTTACCCTTCTTAAGGTTACAGCCCTTTCGATGTCATTGCCGTTTTGGTCAACCCCAAGCTTTACCCTAAAAACAACATTTGAAGTAACCTTTACTGCTGTAACTGCCATCTCTCTCACCTCCTAACAAATAAATAGGGACGGTTCTTAATTTTTTATATAATCAAAAAATTAAGAACCGTCCCCAAAAAATAAACTTAGGTGCCAGGCACCTAAGTTTAGGTTTTACATCATTTCCGCAACTATCTTCTTGATTTCTTCTACTTTATCAAGTCTTTCCCATGGAAGGTCAAGGTCTGTTCTTCCAAAGTGTCCATAAGCTGCAACTTGTCTATAGATTGGTCTTCTAAGATCAAGATTCTTTATAATAGCAGCTGGTCTTAAGTCGAATACTCTATTTACTATTTCAACAATCTTATCATCTGGAAGCTTTCCTGTCCCAAATGTTTCGACTTCAATTGAAACTGGTCTTGCAACTCCTATTGCATAAGCTATTTCAATTTCAAGCTTATCAGCAAGTCCTGCAGCAACAAGGTTTTTTGCTACCCATCTTGCAGCATATGCAGCTGAACGGTCAACCTTTGTTGGGTCCTTTCCTGAGAAGGCACCGCCACCATGTCTTCCGTATCCACCGTATGTATCAACTATTATCTTTCTTCCTGTTAAGCCTGAGTCTCCGTGTGGTCCACCGATTACGAATCTTCCTGTTGGGTTAATTAAATATTTTGTATTTTCATCTAAAAGGTTAGCAGGAACAACCTTTCTTATAACATGTTCTATAATGTCTCTTTCTATTTGTTCCCTTGTTACTTCTGGGCTATGTTGTGTTGAAACAACTATTGTATCTACTCTTACTGGTTTATCATCATGATATTCAACTGTAACTTGAGTCTTTCCATCAGGTCTTAAATACTCCAAAGTTCCATTCTTTCTAACTTCAGCAAGCCTTCTTGCAAGCTTGTGAGCAAGTGCTATTGGAAGAGGCATGTATTCTGGTGTTTCATTGCAAGCAAAACCGAACATCATACCTTGGTCTCCTGCTCCAATAGCTTCTATTGCGTCCATTTCTCCCTTTTTAGCTTCAAGAGCCTTGTCAACGCCCATTGCTATATCTGGTGATTGTTCGTCTATTGAAGTTAAAACTGCACATGTATCTGCATCAAAACCATACTTAGCTCTTGTATATCCTATTTCTTCTACTGTCTTTCTTACTATCTTTGGAATATCAACATAGCATTTTGTTGTTATCTCTCCCATAACAAGAACCATACCAGTAGTTACTGCTGTTTCGCAAGCAACTCTAGCTTCAGGATCCTGTGCAAGTATAGCATCTAGTATCGCATCTGAAATCTGGTCACACACTTTATCTGGATGACCCTCTGTAACTGATTCTGAAGTAAAAAGTCTTTTTACCATTCTAAAACCTCCTTTTTTAAAAATCCTACTTTTATATTATTTTTCATTTTTGACTATTTTTATAAGCTCTAAACATTATGTATTAAAAAAAGCCCCTTCTGACAAGAAGAGGCTTAATACTCGTCCTCATCTCCCAGAATGTTTCCATTCTGCAGGAATTGGCACCTTGCTTTATGCAGGTTGCCGGGTTTCATCGGGCCCGTCCCTCCACCTCTCTTGATAAGGAAAACCTTATCATATTTAATTTTAGCAAGAACTATCTCCACTCTTTGAAAGGGTGGCTTCGTGGTTAAGATAACTTTTGTTACCAGATTCTCCACGCTCAAAGGGCTGTTCCATCCCCAACAATACCACTATGTGGTTGGTTTAGCTTGGATTTCGCTATATAATTATTTTATATTTTATATTTTTTTAAGTCAAGAGACCTTCATCACCCACACAGAAGTGGCGACTTCTGCCACTGATTAGTTAAAATTTAATACAAATAAAAAGACGCTTTAAAGCGTCTTTTTTGGTGGAGCGGGGTGGATTCGAACCACCGAAGGCGTCTGCCAACAGATTTACAGTCTGCCCCCTTTGGCCGCTCGGGAACCGCTCCATGTGGAGCCGGCTATAGGACTCGAACCTACAACCTACTGATTACAAGTCAGTTGCTCTACCATTGAGCTAAGCCGGCATACCTGGTGGGCACCACAGGGCTCGAACCTGTGACCCTCTGCTTGTAAGGCAGATGCTCTCCCAGCTGAGCTAGGCGCCCACGCTTTATTTTGTTTTCCCGTCGCTCACCAGCGACATTATTAAGTATACATAAGATTACTCTTTTTTTCAACGCTCATTATTTATTATTACACTAAATTATATCTTTTATACTCACATTATCTCTTTATATCTCTTGTTTTCTCCTATATATCATAAAAAATTTTAATCAGGATTAAAATGCTTCTTCACAGGAAAGCATAAATACTGATATATTTTATATATATAGGTCTCAAGGCGGTGGTAATTATGCAAAGAATACTTGGTAGATTAAGAAAATGTATTCAGGAGTTTAATATGCTCCAAAATGGTGATAGGGTTGTTGTTGGGCTCTCAGGTGGAAAGGATAGCACTCTTCTATTATACGCCCTTTCCCTTTATCAAAGGTTTAGTCCACAGAAATTTGAACTAGGTGCAATAACAATAGATATGGGACTTGAAGGGATGGACCTTACCCCTCTTATAGAATTTACTGAACGACTTAATGTCCCCTATAAAATAGTTCAAACTGATATTGCTAAAATAGTATTTGATATAAGAAAGGAAACAAATCCTTGTTCTCTTTGTGCAAAATTAAGGCGAGGTGCTTTATACAACTCCGCAAAGGAAATGGGATATAACAAAATAGCCCTTGCCCATCATGCAGATGATGCAATAGAGACCCTTTTAATGTCCTTATTCTTCGAAGGCAGAATAAGCACCTTCTCGCCAATAACATATTTTGAAGATAAAGACATTTATCTAATAAGGCCCTTTGTTTATCTATATGAAAAGGATATAAGAAGTGCTGTAAAGAAAAATAATGTCCCTGTAGTAAAAAATTTATGTCCTGCCAATGGTAAGACCCAAAGGCAAAGCATAAAGGACCTTATATGGCAACTCCAAAAAACTATTCCTGATATTAAAGATAACATGTTGGGTGCTATTGAAAATATTGAAGAACTTAATATATGGGATAAGGAAAAATTGAGAAGTTTATGTAATAAATAGGGCAGATGCCCTATTTAAAATTAATATTCACATCATAATAATTATCGAAAATGTATCCTGCTTCGTCTTCAATTGTGTTTTCATCATAATAAAACACACCTTCTACTTTTTCCGCCTTTAATGTAAATATAGAAACTAAAGTCATAAAAGTAATTATAATAACGATGATTATATTAAAATACTTTTTCAAGTTATCACCCCTCATAGCTTTTTCTTTATTATTTTTTCTTAAAATAGCAAAAAATATACAACCTCCAGTAATAAATGTTTCTTTAAGTCTGTATATATGAATTGAGGGGGTGGTTAGTTGAGATCTTCAAACTATGATACCATAGTGGCGGTAGTAAATTATAAGGAAGAAGGTGCCAAAGAGGCATTAGCAGAATATCTATCAAATTTTTTGAGGGATAATACACTGATAGTATGCATAGGAACTGATAAATGCATAGGAGATAGTTTAGGACCACTGGTTGGCACATTTTTAAAAGAAGCTAATTTCCCACTGCCTGTAATAGGCACACTTCAAAACCCTGCCCATGCTGTAAATTTAGAAGAAATACTTTGTGATATTAGCTGCCAATACCCAAATTACTTCATAATAGCAATAGATGCATGTTTAGGATTTGAAGATAACCTAGGTGATATTCAAATAAAATTAGGTCCTGTTCATCCAGGAAAAGGAGTAGGAAAAAATCTTCCGACCGTTGGGGATATATCAATAGTCGGAGTTGTTGATTCTATAGATATTAAAGATGGTTATTGGTTAAAAAATATCCGATTAAACTTTATATGGGATATGGCTAAAATTATCTCAGAAGGTTTAATTTTGGCTGCAAAACAAAAAGGCATGTAACTCATGCCTTTTTAGCTGCTTTTCTTGGTCCCTCGTCTACTAAATAATCTAAATAATCTAACGAGATACCTGTTCCCTTTGCAACGCAAGATATAGCATCCTCAGCAACTTTTACAGGAACCTTTGTTCTTTCTTGAATATATTTATCAAGTCCCCAAAGAAGGGATCCTCCCCCTGTCATAATTATTCCATTGTCGCTGATATCAGCCGCAAGCTCTGGAGGAGTTTTTTCAAGAACCTGATGAACAGCATCAGTGATAGCTTCAACAGGCTCCGATAGAGCAAGCCTTATCTCTTCAGAGGTTACTAAGATATTTTTAGGAAGGCCGCTTATTAAATCTCTTCCCTTTATTTCCATTGAAATATCCTCGTCCCTTTTGTAGGCACAACCTATGTTTATTTTTAATTCCTCCGCAGTTCTTTCTCCAATCATTAACTTATACTTTTTCTTCAAGTATGAAATAATCGCATCATCAAATTTATCCCCAGCAACTTTTATGGATGATCTTACAACGATTCCACTCAAGGAAATTACTGCAATATCCGTTGTTCCACCACCTATATCAACTATCATACAACCATTAGGCTTTGAAATATCAACACCTGCACCTAGTGCTGCCGCAATTGGCTCCTCGATTAAATAGACTTCCCTTGCTCCGGCATTATAAGCAGCATCCTTTACGGCTCTTTTTTCAACTTCTGTAGCTTCACATGGAATACATACAACTACCCTTGGCCTTAAAAGTTTTTTACTACCATAGGCTTTTTTTATAAAATGCTTTAGCATCTTTTCTGTTGTATCATAGTCTGATATAACTCCATCCCTTAAAGGCCTAACTGCAACTATATTTCCTGGGGTTCTTCCTATCATCTGTCTTGCATCTTCTCCAACAGCCAATACTCTATTTGTGTTTTTGTCAAGAGCAACTACTGATGGTTCTCTTAGAACAATCCCCTTTCCCTTTACATAAACCAAAACACTAGCAGTTCCCAAGTCTATTCCCATATCATTACTACCAAACCAGAACATATTTTCACTCCCTACCTATATACTGCAATTATAATATTCGATAAAAATTTGCAAAATCCTTCTTGGTAGGGAAAAATTTTATGCATTTGCTGATTTATATTTCAATTTTGTTGCCTTTCCTCCCCTTATATGTCTTTCTGCCTTATTTATTTCTAAAATCTCCTTTGCTTCTTTTGCTATCTGAGGATTGATTTTGGGAAGTCTTTCTGTAATATCCTTATGAACGGTGCTCTTGCTAACCCCAAAGGCTTTTGCAGTTTTTCTTATGGTTGCTCTAGTTTCGATAATATATCTTGCAACTTCCAAAACCCTTTCTTCTATATAGTCCCTCATCTATTAACCTCCCTTTTACACCTTAATTAAATATATGTCCTTGAAAAATCAATTATTTCTAAAAAAAAGAGCGCTTGCAAAACCTATGGCAATTCTGCAAGGCCCTTTGGAAAATTACTTTATATAGTCAAGAGGGTTAACTGTAACTATGTCTTTTCCTTGCTTTTTAATAACTGCAAAGTGAATATGACATCCTTCTATGCTGCTTGCTTCTCTAATGGATGTATCCCCAACAAATCCTATAACATCGCCCTTTTTAACTTTATCTCCCTTTTTAACCTTTAACTCTTGAGCAAGATTGCCATAGACGGATTGAATACCATTGCCATGGTCTATGATTACAGTAATTCCATATCCAGTTTTTAAATTTAATCCTTCAATAATCTTATCATCAGTAATAATATCAATAACCTTTCCATCTGCAGCAGCCTTAACTTCTGTTCCGATATCAGCAGCTATATCGATACCCTCATGGGTCTCCCATTGCTGCAGAGTTACAGAATATTGAAGATTTTCTTTGTCAAAATTCTTTGTAATCTCGCCCTCAACAGGCATAATCATTTTAAATGCTGGGGCTGGATTTGAAGCCTTTGAAGAAGCCTTTTCATTATTGGGCTGCCCTTTATCTGTTTGAGTTTTATTATCTTTATTCTGAACAGTTGATTTTGGAACCTGAGCAACTTGCATTTCTTTTATGTTTGATAATTTCTCTTCAACTAGCGTAGGCTCATTATTTGGTTCAGTAATCTTTTCTTCTGTTTTAATTGGAGCCTTTGCAAGGTCTTTACTAATTTTTGCATTATTCCTTGAAACATAAACTGCTGCAACTGCTACTACACACAAACAGATAAAGAGCACAACATAAAACATTTCTCTTTGAAGCATTCTTTTAAAATTATCTTTAAATCCCATAATTACACCTCCTGTAAAATAGTTTTGTCCAAATAATCCCATTTTATACATGCAAAAATAAAAAAGTTAGGGTTGTTGCCCTAACTTTAATACATCTTCAATTTTTTGAATTTCAACTCCTCTATAATAATGTTTAATTATATCTTCATAACTATATCCTCTTTTACCCATTTGGTTTGCTCCCCACTGACTCATTCCAACACCATGCCCATACCCTTTAACAGTGAAGGTTACATTTTTAGTGTCTATTTTTATCGTAAAGGCAGCACTTTTGAGCCCCATCGCCCATCTTACATCGATTCCTGTAAATTCTTTATCTCCTATCTTTATCCTGTTTACTCTCCCCCCTTCAGTCCATTCAAGTATCTTTATCTGATTTGCCAATCTACCTTCACTTAAATTGATATTGGGACTTAATTCCTTCATCCTCCTTATAAACTCTTTTTTACTCATAACTACTGTTGTTATATAGTTTGGAGCAACCTCCTCATAGGGGCTTTCAACGCTTACCAAATAGGGCTCTTGATAACCAAATACATATCTACTATCCTCTGTTTTGCCCCCGCTTGTCGAATGGTATTTAATATGCTTTGCTATTTCTCCATTATATGTTATAACAAGCCCTTTGGTAGATTCTACTGCCTCCATTATTTTATTCCAGTTTTCTAAAGCACTATTAGCATCCCATAGCTTTAATCTCTCCTCCTTTGAAATCCATGCTTGGCAGTGGACATCGCTGCACACATCAACCCCTTGATGTTTATTACAACCACTTCCTCCTAAAGATATCATATTTGCTATAACAAAGGTTCTTGCTGCAATTGCCTGTGCCTTTAATGCCTCAATATTAAAAGATACGGGCATCTCAGCTGACACTACACCTGCAACATAATCCTCAAGATCAAGCTCTATTACTTTATTGTTTTTTACATCAAACATCTTAACCTTTATATTTGAATCTATCTTTGCTATCTCCTTAACATTGTTATCCGTTACAATAGGGAACTTATTCAATATTACAGGTAGTTTAATTCCTTCTCCTACTCCGCCCAATATAGTAACAGGAACAAATATGACTATAAAAGCTACTAAAAATACAAAATATCCTATGTATTTCAATTTTCTCCCCCCAAAGCAAACCTATTACATTTTATTTTTATATAGCTTTATTTATTCAAAAAAAATAAACTGCCATAAGGCAGCTATATTCTATCTATATCAGCACCTAATTTTTTAAGTTTTCCAACCATATCAACATATCCTCTATCTATATGATAAATCTCTGAAACTTCAGTTATCCCTTCTGCAATAAGTCCTGCTATAACAAGTGCCGCCCCTGCTCTAAGATCAGTTGCCTTTACCTCTGCTCCTGTAAGTTTTTCAACTCCTTCCACAACAGCACTTCTTCCGTCAATTTTAATATTGGCACCCATCCTTTTAAGTTCATTAACATGCATAAATCTATTTTCAAATACAGTCTCAGTTATTATAGATACACCATCTGCTATACTTAAAAGTGCCATAAATTGCGCCTGCATATCCGTTGGGAATCCTGGATACGGCATAGTTTTTATATCAACAGCTTCTATCCTTCCATTTGCTTTGACTTTTATTTTATTTTGTTCTTCCTTTACATAAATACCAGCCTCTTGAAGCTTTGCTGTAATGGATCTTACATGTTCTGGTATTACATTTTCAATGGTTACTTCACCACCTGTTATGGCAGCAGCTACCATATAAGTCCCTGCCTCTATTCTATCAGGTATAACCTGATGAATTGTCCCTTTTAGCTCTTTTACACCCTCTATCTTTATAGTGTCTGTCCCTGCTCCTATAATTTTTGCACCCATCTTGTTTAAAAAACTTGCAAGGTCAACAATTTCAGGTTCTTCAGCTGCGTTTTCTATAACAGTTTCACCATCTGCTAGGACAGCTGCCATCATTATATTTTCTGTTGCACCTACAGACGGAAAATCGAGATAAACTTTAGCCCCCTTTAGTCTTTTACATGAAGCCTCAACATATCCATGGCCAAGATTTATGTCTGCACCTAACTGACTAAAACCCTTTAGATGAAGATCTATCGGCCTTGAGCCTATGTTACATCCACCTGGCAAAGATATTCTAACCTTACCGAATCTTGCAAGAATAGGGCCCATGACTAAAAAGGATGCCCTCATTTTTCTAACAAGTTCATAGGATGGCTCAAAGGATTTTATATCCTCAGCCTTTATCAATAATTTACCTTTATTTTTATCTATAAATAAATTAACCCCTAAGGAATCTAAAACGCTTAAAATCACATTGACATCCTCCAAAAAGGGAATATCCTCAAGAATACAGTCAAATCCTGTAAGTAGCGATGCTGCAATGATCGGTAGAACAGAATTTTTAGCAGCACTTATTCTAACCTTTCCACTTAATTTTCTACCACCATTTATAACTATTTTGCCCATAATACTCCTCCATTCATCAATACTCAACTGTTATTATTGGGGTTCCTACAAGTATGTAAGTGCAGTCATCGCTACCATCTCTAATTGCAATATTAATATTGAATATTTTACCATTTAAACTTAAATTATCATCAAAATACATAGAATAACCTATTAAACTAATATATCTATCTTCTTCAATTATATTTGTTTGCTTTACTCTTAACGTTTTTATTATTTCAAAAAGAAGCTCCTTTTTTTCTTCACAAGATAATTTTTTATTCATTTTTCCTTCCATTAAACTATAAAAGGAAGGTCTATTTTGCATATGCTTTTTAAGACTCAACGACCTTCTTATATTATCTATAATATTCATATCCCTTAAAGCTTGTGAATAAAAAATACTTAATAAATATTCATTGCCATTTTCTTTGCCACTTACCCTCAATTGGGCTCCATCAAATTCTATAACCGTATCATTGCCCTTTGAAACTTTTATAGGTTTTAACTTGATTTGGGACAAGACCTTATTTTGAATATCTTCTAAATTTATTTTTGACTTTAAACTAATGTTATATTCTAAACTTGCACCTATATATTCTATTCCGTTTTCATCAAAAAATTTCATGATCCTAGGCATTCCTTCGTTATTATTAGGAAAATTAAAAAAGCAAAAACAAAATAAAGCTGTTAATCCCAATAAAAACCTTTTCATATTCCTCACCCCTCTCTTCTCAATTATTTCCATTTAATTTTTTTTTATTCAAAAAAGGGCTGGTATCATAAGATACCAGCCTAAAAGCTTTTATAATCCTCCGGTCGTTTTTTGTAAATTCCAAAATAATAAAGTATAGCATCTGCAATTCTTTCGGATGCTCTACCATCTCCATATGGGTTTATTGCGTTGGCCATCTTTTTATATTCATCCTTATCTATTAACAACCTTTTTATGTTTTCGTAAACATTATCCGTTTCTGTGCCCACTATTTTTGCTGTTCCCGCCTTAACTGCCTCCGGTCTTTCCGTTACATCTCTTAAAACAAGAACCGGCTTCCCAAGGTGGGGTGCCTCCTCCTGAAGTCCTCCTGAATCTGTAACTACCATATAACTTCTATCCATTAAATTATGGGTTTCCTTAGTATCAAGAGGTGGTAATAGATGCACCCTCTCTACATCGGCTAAAACCCTGTAGGCAACCTCCTTTACAGCAGGATTTAAATGAACAAGATATATGATTTCAACATCTTTAAATTCTAATGCAATCTTTTTAAGTGCCTCGCATATATTTTCAAGGGGCTGTCCCCAATTTTCTCTTCTATGGGCAGTTACCATTATCACCTTTTTATTTTTAAAATCTATAGAATTTAATTCCTCTGTTTCAAAAACATACTTTCTTTCAACGGTTGTTTCCATAGCATCAATTACGGTATTACCGGTTACAAATATAAACTCTTCATTTACTCCTTCCCTTAAAAGGTTTTCCTTTGCTGTTTTTGTAGGTGCAAAATGAAGGTCTGATAATGCCCCTGTAAGTTTTCTATTCATCTCCTCTGGAAATGGGAAGTATTTATTAAATGATCTTAATCCTGCCTCAACATGACCTATTTTAATTTGATTATAAAAGGCGGCTAAACTTCCCGCAAAGGTAGTTGTCGTATCGCCATGAACTAAAACTATATCAGGCTGTGCTTCTTTAAATATATTCTCAAGTCCCTCTAAAACCCTCGTTGTAATACCAGTTAAAGACTGCCTTTCCTTCATTATATTAAGATCATAATGGGGATTTATATTAAAAAGATCTAAAACTTGATCCAGCATCTCTCTATGCTGTGCTGTTACACAAACTATCGATTCAAACTCTTCCCTTTTTTCAAGCTCCTTAACAAGGGGGGCCATCTTTATTGCTTCAGGCCTTGTTCCAAATATAGTCATAACTTTTATCCTTTTCATTAAACCACCTCATTTCTTACTTAATAAACCAAACTCAATTGCAAAGGATAATGTTACCGCAAATATTATTATCAAAAGGGCAAAGGAATTTTTAGCAGTTAAAAGCATTGCAAGGATTGAAACAACACCAAAAACAAAACTAATAAAATACATAATAAAAACAACTTGCCTTTGATTAAGTCCAAGATCTAAAAGTCTATGATGCAAATGTCCTCTATCGGCTTCACTTATGGGTCTATTGTTTAGTTTTCTCCTTATCATTGCAAACAATGTATCATATATTGGAATTCCAAGGGCAATTATGGGAACTGCAATTGCAAAGGCTGCAGCAGATTTTATTGCCCCTTGTATTGAAATTGCAGAAAGTAAAAATCCCAAAAGCTGGGCACCACAATCGCCTAAAAAAATGCTTGCTGGATTAAAATTAAAGGGTAAAAATCCAAGGCATGCACCAGATAATATCAAAGTTAAAACTATAGCCGTCGAACGTCCGCTAATTAAAGATACAACAAATAAAGATAGGGAAGATATAAAACAAACTCCCGCTGCAAGTCCATCAAGCCCATCTATCAAGTTTACAGCATTAGTAATTCCAACAACCCAAAGCAGCGTAATAAAAGTTCCTATATTGCCAATAAATAAAGACTCTCCTGCTTTAGTAAAGGGAATTGTTATGTATTTTACTCTAACATCAAAAGCTATTAAAATCAAAGCCGCAATAAATTGAAACAAAAGCTTTTGTTTTGGTTTTAAATTATATAAATCATCTAAAAAGCCACCTATAAAAATAACTACTGCACCTACTACTATTCCTATAATATTCTTATCGAAAATCAAAAACATATAACTTGATACGATAAATGATACTAAGATTGAAAGACCACCTATCCTTGGAATAGGCTTTTTGTGAATCCTTCTCTCATCCTTTGGAATATCTATTGCATTTATCTTGAAGGCTAATCTCTTAACGATTGGGGTTAAAATAAATGAAAAAACAAATGATACTAAAAAAATCATAGGATACTCAAACATTTTTTCACTTCCTCAATGTTTTTTGCACAAAATATATTTTACCAAATAAATAAAAATAAGGCTATCCCAAAATTAGGATAGCCTAAAATTAACAATTTCAACTCCAGATTCTTTTAGCATGGAAAGTGACAGCTCATCTGGATAGTCTCCACTATAGACTATTCTTTTGATACCAGATGCTATTATTAGTTTTGCGCATATTATACAAGGCTGATTTGTAATATATATAGTTGATCCTTCAATTGAAATACCGTATTTTGCTGCCTGAACTATTGCGTTTTGCTCAGCGTGAAGGGCACGGCAGAGCTCATGCCTTTGCCCCGATGGGATATTCAGTTCCCTTCTCAAGCACCCAACTTCATCGCAATGCCGCATCTTTGGTGGAACGCCATTATACCCAGTTGTAAGTATCCTATTATCCTTTACAATAACTGCCCCAACTTGTCTTCTAAGGCAGGTTGAGCGCTTTTTTATTGTCTCGGCAATTTCCATAAAATATTCATCCCAGGACGGTCTCATAATAACACCTACTTTGTTCCAAAAATTCTATCGCCTGCATCGCCAAGACCTGGAACTATATACCCATGTTCATTTAATCTTTCATCTACTGCTGCAACAAATATCTCTACATCAGGATGAGCCTTTAAAACCGCCTCTATTCCCTCTGGAGCAGCTATAAGGCACATAAGCTTTATATTTCTTGCTCCCTTTTCCTTTAAAAGGTGAATTCCATCGGAGGCAGAACCTCCTGTTGCAAGCATTGGATCCACTAAAATTATATCCCTTTCTGATATGTCTGAAGGAAGCTTGCAGTAATACTCAACAGGTTTTAATGTTTCAGGATCCCTATAAAGGCCTATATGCCCAACCTTAGCAGCTGGAATAAGTTTTAACATACCATCAACCATACCAAGCCCTGCCCTAAGGATTGGAACGATAGCAACCTTTTTCCCTGTAAGCATCTTTGCCTTAGTTTTGCAAATTGGAGTTTCTATTTCAACCTCTTCAAGCTGAAAACCCCTTGTTATTTCATAGGTCATGAGCATCGCAATTTCCTCTAAAAGCTCTCTAAAATCCTTTGAGCCTGTATTTTTATCCCTCATTATGGAGAGCTTATGTTGAATTAGTGGATGGTCAATTAATGTAACCTTATTCATAAATATCCCCCTTATTTCATGTATTTATTTTCAATTTCTGCTATTTTATCTATTCTCCTTTGATGCCTTCCTCCCTGGAACTCTGCACTTAAAAAAGTCTCTATTATATCAATGGCGATTCCAGGTCCTGTTATTCTCTCTCCGATTGTTATTATATTAGCATTGTTGTGTTCCACACAGGCCTTTGCTGAAAAAGTATCTGTAACATGGGCTGCCCTAATTCCCTTTACTTTATTTGCGGCAATCGACATTCCTATTCCTGTTCCGCAAACTAAAATGCCCTTATCATATTCACCCCTTGCTACAGATTCTGCAAGCAAAAGGGCAAAATCTGTATAATCACAGGATTCAGTTGAAAAGGTTCCAAAGTCCTTAATCTCTATTTTTCGGCCCTCTAAATGTTTTTTTATAATCTCCTTTAAGTTAAAACCACCATGGTCTGATGCTATTGCAATTTTCATATTACCCCTCCTTTTGTATATACAAAAAAGGAAAGCTAAGGCACTGAAAGTGCCTAACTTTCCTTTAACTTCTTTAAAAGAATTTCAATAGCTTGTTTAATTTGGTTTGCTGATGCACGATAAACGTCTAGATCCCCTCCAAATGGGTCTTCGATGTCTAAATCCTCGCCTATGTATTCCATAAGGGTAAAAACCTTGTCAGAAAATTGAGGATATTTTGAAAGAATAGCATCCTTATGCCCCTTAGTCATTGTAAGGATAAGATCAGAATTTTCTATTAGATCCTTTGTAAGGGGTCTTGATAAATGGGATGATATGTCTATTCCCATCTCACTAAGGGCTAAAATAGCATTCTCTGAGGCTGCCATGCCAAAGGGTGCAAAAACCCCAGCTGATGATACTTCAAGATTCAAGTTTTCCTTTTGTATTAAATTTTTAGCAATACCCTCAGCCATCGCACTTCTACAGGTGTTACCTGTGCAAACAAATAGAATTCTCATGGCAAACCTCCTACATTTCAATAAGGTTGTTTCCGGATGCTTTCTTTAGTCTATTCATTATGGCTGAAAAAAGCCCCTCTTCTTTAAAGCCAATTGAAAGTATTAAATCCACATTAGTTTTATCGAATTCCCTTAGCTTATCGAATAAATTTGCAGCAATAGTCCCTGGATCCTTTATGCTTCCTAAGGAAACTTTAATATCAGCATCTATTTTATCCATAATCTCATCCACAATCAAAACTCCAACGGTTTTGCCTTGCCTTTTCATATTATACACGTTTTCCTTAATATATTCAACAACCTTTTGGGTATCTCCCTTTATTACCTTTAAAGGGGCTTTTGGCGCATAATGCCTATACTTCATACCAGGAGATTTTGGCTTAAAATCCTTATCTTTTATCGCTGGATCAACCAAAACCTTACCAACAATCTCTTCAAGGTCCTCCCTTGTAATAAATCCGGGTCTTAAAATCGTAATGTCCTCATCTGTTGCATCAACAACAGTAGATTCAAGACCAACCCTACACCTTTCACCGCCTATTATCATGTCCACCCTTCCATAAAGATCCTCAATACAATGCTCTATTGAGGTTGGACTTGGCCTTCCAGAAATATTTGCACTTGGTGCAGCAATTGGAACACCAGAAAACTCTATCAGCTTTCTTGCAAGCCTATTTTCAGGCATTCTGATTGCAACGCTGTCAAGGCCAGCTGTAACAACATCAGGGATTAAACTTGACTTTGGCATTATAATCGTTAAAGGCCCTGGCCAAAAGTTTTCCATCAAAATCTTTGCTTTATCTGGAATATATTTTACATATTTTGAAATATCAAAGCTGGCAACATGAACGATTAAAGGATTATCCTGCGGTCTTCCCTTTGCTCCAAAAATTTTTTTGCAGGCAGCCTCATCAAGGGCATTTGCTCCAAGCCCATAAACGGTTTCCGTTGGAAAAACTACAAGACCTCCCTGTTTTATAACCTCAGCAGCTTCTTTTATCTTTTCCTCGTCCCTTTCGTTTATTCTATAAACCTTTGTATCCATAATTATCCTCCTAACCGAAAAAAGAAACCAATAAAAGGCCTAAAAGTAAGCCTAAAAGAGTAGATAAGGTTGATAAAATCCCCTTTGAAAGTTCTTTGCTCTCTGGAATTAACTCTCCTACAACAATATACAGCATAGTTCCAGAGGCAAATCCAAGGCATAACGATACAAAAACATTCGAGATATTCCCAAGAACAGCTCCAAAATAAGTTCCTATGGCCGTAGGAAGGGCTGTTAGAGCAGTTAATATTAATATTTGCCACCTTTTTAAGCTGCTCTGAAGAAGGGGTGCTGCAACAGCAGCTCCCTCTGGAATATCATGAAAGGCAATAACAATGGCTATTTTAAAACCAAAATTTATTCCCTTTATAAACCCTGTGCCTATGGCAAGCCCTTCTGGAAAATTGTGGGCCGATAGGGCAAGGGCTAAAAGAAGGGCAGTTTTAAGGTGCTTCCCGTATTTTTTTATTATGTTTAAGTATGACAAAAAATAATCCAAAATTATAGCAAAGGCTATCCCAATTATAGTTCCGACTACCGCTAACAACAGCCCTCCGGTTTCTATCGATTCCGGTATAAGGTCAAAGGTGACAACCGACAACATAAGTCCGGCTGCAATGCCTATTATGCTTGACATTAATATATTATTTGTCTTTTTAAGAATAACTATTAAAAATGCTCCAAAGGTGGTTCCAAAGGCGCAAACTAATGTTCCAATGAGGGTTATGGTTAATATATTCATAAAATTTCATCTCCTTAAAATATTCCTTTTAAAAATTTATTTTAAGGAGATGAAATATATTACGATAAGTTGTATTCCTCCATAAAAAGTTTTATATATTCCATTGCTTTCCTTGAAAACTCTGCTTCAAAACAGTTTTTGTAAAGCTTATAAAGATAAAAATATTTTTTAGCGCCGCCCTTTTTAATGATATAATAATAAAACTCATCTTCATTATACTTTTCATTTAAAATCTTATAAATTCTTTTAAACTCTCCATTTTCATTAAGCTTTAAAAGTCTTTTAACTCTTTTGCCCTTTATGAATATAACTATATCAAAATCATCTTTATTGCTAATAACATCCACATAAACAACCTTTGAGGGTTGTAATGGCAAATTACCCTTTAAGGGCTGATGGATTTTGATTTTTTCAAAGGATATATCAACACTAAACTTTGACTCAAAATATAATTTAAAAATGTTTATTAAAATTAAAAGTTCAATAATAAGGGCATAGGCAATAGTAAAGTAACTTTGCCAGCCTTTTACTACACTTAAGCTTATGGCTGCAAAGGTAAGATAAGCAACTAATATAAGAATAAAAAAGGAAATAAAATAATTTCTATTGAGCCTTGCCCTTTCTTTTTTTATGGCCTTTTTAATCGAAAACATAATATGGGATTACTCCCCAACCTCCTTTAGCTTTTCAGCCTGATCAGCAGTAATTAGGGCATCTATAACCTCATCTATTTCCCCATCTAAAAAGGCTTCAAGCTGATAAATTGTAAGGCCTATTCTATGGTCAGTAACTCTTCCTTGTGGAAAATTATAGGTTCTAATTCTTTCGCTTCTATCTCCAGTTCCTACTTGGCTCTTTCTTTCTGCAGCTATCTGACTTCTTTGTTTTTCAAGCTCTATCTCATAAAGCTTTGCCTTAAGAATTTTCATTGCCTTTTCTCTGTTTTTTAGCTGCGATTTTTCATCCTGGCAGGATACAACAATACCTGTTGGAAGGTGAGTTATTCTAACTGCAGAGTCGGTTGTATTAACATGCTGTCCGCCATGGCCTGAGGATCTAAAAACGTCAACTCTAAGATCATTTGGATTAATTTCAACCTCAACATCATCAACTTCTGGTAATACAGCAACCGTTGCTGTTGAGGTATGGATTCTTCCTCCAGCTTCAGTAACAGGAACTCTTTGAACCCTGTGAACTCCGCTTTCGTATTTCAATCTTGAATAGGCACCCTGACCTTTTACCATAAAAATAACTTCTTTATATCCGCCAAGATCATTAGGGCTTGATGAAACAAGTTCTGTTTTGAAGTTATGCCTTTCTGCGTATCTTGTATACATTCTGTAAAGATCTGCTGCAAATAAAGCTGCTTCATCCCCACCTGCACCAGCTCTAATTTCTATGAATACGTTCTTTTCATCGTTAGGGTCCTTAGGTAGGAGTAATAATCTTAGCTCCTTTTCTACCCTTTCCTTTTCTTCAGAAAGCTCCTTTAACTCCTCTTCAACAAGGTCCTTCATTTCCCTATCTATGTCATCCTCTAAAAGTTCCTTATCTTCCTTTATTCTTTTTAATATTGTTTTATATTCTCTATACTTTAAAACGATTCCTTCTAATGAGTTGTGCTCTTTGCATAATTTTTGAAATAAATTATTATCAGCTATAACCTCAGGATCGCTAATCTTTTTTGATAGTTCCTCATATTTTTCTTCGATAAAATCTAATTTTTCTAGCATGTTTCCACCCTCCAAAATTTTAATCATGAAATATTATAGCAATTAAATCTACAAATTATCAACATATTTTGCTATAATCACCCTATCAAGACCTGCAAGATCTTTAAAAATTTCTATATTTTTATAGCCTTCTCCCTCAAGTATTTTTTTAACATCCATTCTCTGATTATATCCTATTTCGAAGGCTATATATCCGTTTTTCTTTAAATATACTTTAGCCTCCTTTGATATTTCCCTATAAAAGTATAGCCCATCCTCCCCACCTGATAGGGCAAGCTTCGGCTCAAAATTTTTAACCTCATCCATAAGATCTTTAATTTCCTCCTCCTTTATATAGGGAGGGTTTGAAACTATAAGATCCACTCTGCCCTTCAAATCATCATCTAAATTTTTAAGAAGGTCTGATTTTTTAATATAAACCCTATCTTGAACATTATTTTTTTCTGCATTTAATCTTGTGATTTCAAGAGGAGTGCTGTCTATGTCAAGGGCATAAACTGTGGAATCTTTTTTATTATAGGCAATTGCAATTGAAATTGCACCGCTCCCACAGCCTATATCTATTATCTTTGGACTTTTTATATTTTTTAAAATTTCAAGGCACTTTTCAACAAGAACTTCAGTATCCGGCCTTGGAATCAATACGCCTTCCTTAACTATAAATTTAAGACCATAAAATTCCCACTCGCCAAGAATATATTGTAGCGGTCTTCCCAATGCCCTTTCTTTGATCATATTTAAAAAGGATTTTTCTAAAGTTTCATCTATTTTATCATTCAAATGACAGTGAATATAGGTTCTGTCTTTTTTAAGGATATAGGATAGAATTATTTCTGCATCTTGGATTGGTTTATTGTTATTCTTAAGGATATCCTTTGCTATATTTAATACTTCAAAATAAGTCAAAGTATCACCAACCTTAATCTAACACGTTTTTAAGGGCCTCAAGGGCAACTTCAATTTGAGATTCATCCGGCTCTTTTGTTGTTAATTTTTGCAGCATAAGCCCTGGATAAGAAAGCATTTTAGAAATCTTAGATTCAGATTTTCCAAACCATCTTATAAGCTCATAGGAAAGTCCTGCAACAAGGGGGATTAAAATAAGCCTTGATAATATTCTTATTAAAAGGTTGGGCCAGCCTAAAAAGCTAAAGATAAAAATACTAATTAGCATGACTATGAGTAAAAAGTTCGTCCCACACCTTGGATGAAGAGTTGAAAACTTTTTTGCATTTTCAACAGTAAGCTCAATCCCTGCCTCGTAGCAGTGGATGCTCTTATGTTCTGCACCATGATACTGAAAAACCCTTTGAATGTCGTTTAGCTTGCTAATTAAAACTATATAAAATAAAAATATCGTAAGCCTTATTATTCCCTCTAATATATTTTTTATAAAACCGCTTGTTCTTATAAAGGTTGCTGCAAAGGTTGGCAAAATAAAAAAAAGCAGCATCGCAAAGATTAGAGAAACGATAATTGTAAATCCCATCTCAAAGGCTTCATATTTCTCTTTTAGTTTATCTTTTAGATATCTTTCAACCCTTGTCTCCTCAGCTTCAAAAAACTGTGCTGAATAAGATAAAGCCTTGACTCCCGTAATAAGGGAATCAAAAAAAGCAGCAACTCCTCTTATAATCGGCATGCCTAATATTTTATGCTTTTTGCTAAGGGGAACATTTTCTTCAACGCTTACATTAATGTTTCCCTTTGCATCCCTTACTGCAATTGCAATCTTCCTCTCACCCCTCATCATAACCCCTTCTATAACCGCCTGTCCTCCTATGGGGACAGTTCTTAATTGTTTCATCTCTCCATCACCTCTTTTGGCACCTCTTTTGGGGACGGTTCTTAATAGTTTTACATATTAAAAAGTTTTAAAATGTCCCAAATCCCATTTAATTTTTATAAAATTAATGAATCGTCCCTAATGCTTGTCCACTTAATGTGCACTAAAACATATTATAATATATCTTCTTTTTATAAAAAAGAAAATTTTTTTGTTAAAACTTCTTGTCCTTATTTTCACTGTTATCCAAAAATTTTTCCAATATAAATTTATATTTTGAATCATTATTGACAAGCTCATATCCTATGTTGAATAAGACAGCTACCCGCGCAGAAGTTATATTTCCAATTATTTTGCATATTTGGCTATAGCTGTATCCACAAAAACACCTTAACAGATAAACTGCTATTGCTCTAAACTCCTTTGATTCTTTTCTATACTTCAAATATAAAAGCTTTCTTTCTACTCCTAAATTTTCTTCTAAAAAACTCAAAATGTCTTGAGGTGAATATTCCCTTCTTAATATAGTTCTATCGCTTCTATATTCTCCAGGTTGATCTTCAAATTCAATAGTTTTTCTTATTTTATTATCTTTACATGAGAATACAAACTTATAATAGCTCTCTCTAGCCTTTTTAACATTTGAACCAAAAAGCCCCAATATAAAACCCTCATCGAGTATCTCAAACTTATCATGAGCAAGTCCAAGATATACTGATAAGCTGGAATACTCATACCTTTCTGGACATTCCCTATATTCTTTTATTGCCATAGGATTGTTATGAATATATGCCGATAATGTCAAAAGATATCTTTCGTCTTTAACAATTATGCTCTTGAATCTATCATGAAACAAATGCCCTTTTCTTTGGTATCTTCTATTAAAATATTGAGCATAGCACTGATTAATACTATGCATAATTTTTGAAATATCAAAACCATTGGAATCAATTATGAGATGAACATGATTTGTCATTAGGCAATAAGCATATACTTTAAATTCATATTTCTCCTGATATTTTTTGATATATCCCATAAATACCTTCTTGTCAGCATCACATCTGAAAAGATCAGTATCGCTTATACTTTTGCACATAATATGGTAAATCGAATCGTTCGACTTTAATCTTGCACATCTAGGCATACTATCTACAACCCCCTATGCTTTTTGTAGATAGTATGCCCATGATTTTGGTTATTTATGCAATAAATTTCAGTATATGTTAATCTTCCCAAAATTCCAAGTATTTCTTGGATTTCTTTTTTCGTTTTAAGGTTTCTTCATTATCAATATATATAGTTGATTCAAAAACGATAACATCTCCTTCTTTTGCCTCATTAGGTATCAACTGACGGTTGATACTCTCAACCTTTCCATCATCAAAAACGATTATTACAAATTCACCTTCAAATCTATCTATAACTCCCTTCATTATAACCCCTTCTAATTATTTAAAATTTACTAAGATATAAAACTATTAAGAACCGTCCCTATTTTAAAACAATATGGCACTTGCGGCAACGAGCTTCATAGGCTTCTTTAGCCCCCACTAAAACGATAGGATCAGAATATTTAGCAGGCTTTCCATTGATTAACCTTTGGGTTCTAGTTGCTGGGTTTCCACAAACAACGCATATAGCTTGTATTTTATCAACGAATTCAGCTATAGCAAGAAGCCTTGGAACTGGTCCAAAGGGTTCTCCCCTAAAATCAAGGTCAAGACCAGCACAAATAACTCTTTTGCCTTTATCCGCTAACTTTTTACAAACCTCAACTATTTCATCATCAAAGAACTGAACCTCATCTATTGCAATAACATCAGTATCTTCACTTACTAGATTAAGTATTTCCGTTGAATTTTCAACCGAATGTGCCCCCTCTTTATCTCCGTTGTGGGATACTACTTCTGTTATACTGTATCTATTATCTATAGAGGGTTTAAAAACTTGAACCTTTTGCCTTGCTATTTTGGCTCTTTTTATCCTTCTTATGAGCTCTTCGCTTTTACCGCTATACATTGGTCCAACAATCATTTCTATCCAACCATGATCCTTTGGGCCATACATGATAAAACCTCCTTAAAAGAAAAAGACCGGCGTCCCGGTCAAAAAATTATTCTTCTTCTTTGATATTGTATTTTTTCATGAACTTTTCTAATCTACCACCAGCTTCAACTATCATCTTTTGCTTTCCAGTGAAGAATGGATGGCATTTTGAACAAATTTCAACCTTAATTTCCTTCTTAACTGAACCTGTTACAAAAGTATTACCACATGCACACTTAACAACTGCTTCATGAGTATAATTTGGATGAATTCCTTCTCTCATCTTGTTCACCTCTTTCTATTTTAAATAAGTATTTTAATTTATTCTTTCCCTTTTAACCCTAAAAATTATACCATACTTATATACAATTATCAACCTTTAATTATAAGTTTGTTTATAATTTAGAGAAAATGTAATTTACATGAAAATAAAATAATTAAGAACTGTCCCTATGTTGTTCCCCTTAAATTAGTTTGGGGAACATTTGAACAAATTCTTTATTATTTTTAGTCTTTAAAAGGGCGTGGATCAATTTTTCAGTTGCCTCTTGGGTAGTTTCCGTTGCTAAAACACGCCTTACTGCCATTACGGCATTGTATTCTTCGTTTGTTAATAAAAGGTCTTCTCTTCTTGTTCCGGATTTGTTTATATCAATCGCTGGGAATATTCTTCTTTCTTGAAGCTTTCTATCTAAGTGTACTTCCATGTTACCTGTTCCCTTAAATTCTTCGAAAATTACATCGTCCATACGGCTTCCTGTTTCAATAAGGGCTGTTGCAAGGATTGTAAGACTTCCACCTTCTTCTATGTTTCTTGCAGCTCCAAAGAATTTTTTGGGCTGAATCAGGGCACCTGGATCCAAACCGCCTGATAGTGTTCTTCCGGTTGGGGAAATTGTTAAGTTATATGCCCTTGCAAGCCTTGTTAAGCTATCAAGCAAAATAACCACATCTTTTTTTAGTTCAACCAATCTTTTAGCCCTCTCAAGAACCAATTCTGCAACCCTTGTATGATTTTCCGGCTCTTCGTCAAAGGTGGAATAAACAACTTCCCCTTGTATAGACCTTTGCATGTCAGTAACTTCTTCAGGTCTTTCATCTATTAACAAAACAATCAATTCCACATCCGGATGATTTCTTGTTATAGCATTTGCAATCTTTTTAAGCAAGACGGTTTTTCCTGCCTTAGGAGGTGCAACAATAAGTCCCCTCTGTCCCCTTCCAATAGGAGCTAAAATATCGATAAGCCTTGTAGCAAGTTCATTGCCTGATGTTTCAAGGGTTAATCTTTTAGTCGGATATATTGGTGTTAAATTTTCAAAGGCTTTTCTTCCTTGTATTTTTTCTGGTGGTAGTCCGTTTATCTCTTGAAGATACAAAAGAGCCCTGTATTTTTCAGTTTCATTTGGAATTCTTGCTTTACCCTTAACTTTGTCTCCTGTTCTTAAGTTAAATTTTCTTATCTGGGAAGGCGAAACGTAAACATCCCTTGGCCCCTGTTGATAATTATCAAGTCTTAAAAAACCATATGATTGATTTTCGATAAGTTCAAAAATACCCTCTACCGTATCCGAATCAACTAAAAGTTCTTGAAGTTTATTTCTTTTGTCTACATCTATATCATGAAGTTTAATTTCTTCCAATTCCTTTTCAACTTCTGGTATGATAACTGGAATATCCTCTTTAATATCTTTCTCATCATTATTTTCTTCCTGTAATTTAAGTATTTCTTCAATTAGCTCACTTTTTCTAAATCTTGTGACTGATTTAATTCCAAGTTCTTTACCTAATTCCCTCAGCTCATCCAAAGTTTTTCCTTTTAATTCTTCAAAATCCATAAAATACCTCCTGGTTGCAGTTTTATTTAAAATTTAATAATAGGGGAAACAAGTCGCGAAATGGGAAACACAGAGGATACAGAAAATCGAATATATGGTAAGTATTATTTTATAAAAAATTAGCTGAATTGTAAAGTATCATGGGAAGTTGTTGCAAAAATTAAACAAATAAGAACCGTCCCTATTAAAAAAGCTGCCAGCTGGCAGCTTATTTCTTAGGAACCTTCTCCCAATCTTTTAGGAATCTTTCTATGCCTATATCTGTTAATGGATGTTTTGTCATTTGTTCTAATACTTTAAATGGAACTGTTGCAATGTGCGCACCTGCAAGGGCAGCCTTTTCAACATGAATAGGATGTCTTATGCTTGCAGCTATTATTTCTGTTTCAATACCATAGTTGTCAAAAATTCTAACTATTTCTTCAATCAAATACATTCCATCCTGACCAATGTCATCAAGTCTTCCAAGGAATGGGCTAACATAAGTTGCACCTGCCTTTGCAGCAAGAAGTGCCTGGGCTGATGAGAATATCAAAGTCACGTTAGTCTTTATTCCTTCCTTTGAAAGAACCTTTACAGCCTTTAAGCCTTCAATAGTCATAGGAATCTTTATAACTATGTTTTTATGTATCTTTGCAAGTTCCTTTGCTTCCTTAATCATACCCTCATGATCAAGGCTAATAACTTCAGCACTAATAGGTCCATCCACTATATCAGTTATCTCCTTAACTACTTCTACAAAGTCTCTACCTTCCTTTGCAATAAGGGATGGATTTGTTGTTACACCGCATATAACTCCCCAGGAGTTTGCTTCTCTAATTTCATTTACATTTGCAGTATCGATAAATAGCTTCACTTTAAACCCTCCTTACACTTGATTGATAATTAAAGCCTAAAAGCTTTAAAAGCTCATCAAAATCATTTTCATACCTATCTATTATAGCATTAATTGCATCATCTTTTCCAGCAAAAGCTATTTCAAAACCATTAAAGGAGCAGTTTATTATCTTTAGAGGTTTTTCAATTATGTCCTTTAGTTTAAACTTATATCTGTGGATTCTATCGCAAAAAACACATTTGATATCCAAAACCACTTCCTTGTTCACTATCTTATAGCTTAATAAACTTCCACCGCATTCACATTTTAATCCCTTAGCTTCCTTTGCCTTAAAAAGATCTATATCAATTTTTTTAAATTTTCCGCAACTACTACACTTTACTGCAATGACAAACTTAGGTGAAATAAACATAGTAACACCTCCTTTTTAAAAATATTCAACGTCCCAATTAAAAATCCTTCTTTTGTCGAATGAAAAATTTTTTTGTAGAATATAACTACAAAAGATCATTAAAATAGGCATCAAGGGATAACCTTATCTTGAAAAAGTAAAATAAGGAATATATATAATAATAAAATAAACAACTACATACTTTTATATTTTAGATATCCTACCAAAGGATAAAAGCATCCCTAAAAAGCCAAGAACTACTATAAAATTATGGACATAATTAACATATTTTAATCTTACTCCAAAAACATTCCTCCAATAAAAGGGCCTATTAAACAAATAAATTTGTTTCTTTATAAGATACCAATATAGGTATCCCTTAGGATCCTTGTTAAGCTGACTTATAAACCTTTCCTTAGCTATCTTCCTTTCAATCTCATCATTTCTTATTTCATCATCAGAGGTCTTATAAGGGACATAATCTTTACTTTGGTCGTAATTTACATAAGTTGCTTGAAGCATTGGATTTCCGCTTGACAGTGTAAACGGAACAAATCTTTTAAAAATCAAATAATTCCTTATCCACCATGGACTTAATATCAAGACAAAAATAATTGCAACTTTAAAGCTAATTCTTACACACCATTTATAATCAAATCCTTCTCTTATCCAATAAATAACTAATACAACCGGAAGTAGAGCAACCACCGGCTTAAAATATAAGCTCAAACTCCAAAACAAACCGCTCAAATAATAATGCCTTTCATTATCCTCCTTTAATGCTAAGACCAAAAAATATAAACTACATAAAAATAAAAATTTAAAAATCCCTTCCGTTAGCACAACTTGAGTCACAAAATATTCAGGAAGATATAAGGCATCTATTAAAGATGCTAAAGCCCCAACCCTTTCGTTAAAAACTTCTTTTGCCAATAAATATATTAAAGCAAGAGATATTCCTTGTATGATAGCTTGAAAAATTCTAAAGGCTAGGACTGCCTTAAATAAAGAAAAAAAGGATAAAAATAAAGCCAAAACAATCGGAAGTCCTGGCATAATATAAACTGTATCCAGCTTACTTCTATAAATAAGCCTTCCTTCCCTTAAAAGATATAGTCCACTTCTTATGTATTTAACATCATCATTGTTTAAAGATATAAAACTTCCAAGATAATAGTTTTGACAAAATCTTATGCTAATATATATATTCAACAAAACAAAAATAATAACTAAAACTAGAATCCTTTTTTTCAACCTAATCCTCCTCTTCTAACCTTTCCTTTAAAAGTCCCACCTCTTGAACCAATCTTATTATCTGTCTTTGAAGCTTAGATATAATTATTAATAGATATAAAATACAAAGAATCGAAAAAATAATCACCGACCCTAACCCTTTAAATTTTAAAAATACAAAAAATGAAAAGTAAAAAAATAAAAGCCATAAGGAAAATCTAATATCCAAAATCCTTTCCTTAGAAAAGTAGTAAATTAACAATAAAAAAATTATAGTAAACAAATCCTTCACTCCTTAAGATTTCAAAAGTAATGAAAGTGTTACCTTAAGGGCATAATATATGGATTTCATAGGGGTTATTGATGATCTTCCCTCCTCGCGCTTATTCATCTTTACAGCAACTTCGCTAATTCTTAGATTAGAGGACTTAGCATAGCTTATAGCCTCAACTTCAGGATAATCATAGGGATAATACCTACAAAAAGCATCTATTGCTCTCTTGCTAAAGGCTCTAAACCCCGATGTAGGATCTGTTATTCTTTGTCCTGTAATAACTGAAACTAAAAAAGCAAAAAATTTTATTCCCAAGCGCCTTAAAAAAGGTGGTTTATAGAAATTCCCCTCTAAAAATCTTGAACCTATAACAAGGTCAAATCCTTTTTGAATTTCCAAAATCAAATCATCTATATATTCAGCCCTATGCTGCCCATCTCCTTGAACCTCCCACGACTAAAGTCGCGGGATTCCTGCTTCATCAACCTCGTAACCTACTATCTCCACAGGCGTTAATTCGGGTAGTCCCTACCCTACTGTTTTTACTTATGCTATGCCTAATATCCTCTTTCCTTCTTTTAATATATTTTTACTTGCATTTACATCTCTATCATGGGCTGTCCTACATATTGGACATTCCCACTCCCTTACGTTTAAGTCTTTTACTTCTTCATTTTTATAACCACATACATTACATATTTGACTCGATGGATAAAACATATCTATTTTTACTATTGTTCTCCCATACCATAATGCTTTATATTCAAGCATGTTTACAAATTTTGACCATGCTACATCTGATATGGACTTTGATAGTTTGTTATTTCTTAACATATTCTTAACCTTTAAGTCCTCCAAAATTACAACTTGGTTTTCGTTTATAATTTTAGAGGACAGCTTTTGCAAAAAATCTTCCCTTTGGTTTCTTATCTTCTCATGTATTTTGGCTACTTTCTTAGCTTGTTTCTTAAAGTTACTACTACCTAATTGTTTTTTAGAAAGCTTCCTTTGTTCCTTAATAAGTCTTTTTTCTAACTTTATAAGATATTTAGGATTGGATATTTTGTTGCCTTCACTATCTATCAGAAAATGTTTTACTCCTAAATCTATACCTATTACTTTGTTAGTTTTAGACTTTTCTATAGTTTTTTCTATCCTACAACAAATTGAAACAAAATATTTCCCTGTTGGAGTTCTACTTATAGTTGCATTTAGTATTTTACCCTCTACTTCCATTGATTTTACAAACTTTACCCAGCCTAATTTAGGTAGTTTGATTTTGTTTCCTTTAATTTCAATTTTGTTATTTGTAAATGTTGTTCTATAGCTTTGATATTTACATTTCTTTGACTTAAACTTTGGATAATTTGCTCTACCTTCAAAAAAATTCTTAAATGCTTTGTCTAAGTCTTTGAGCGAATTTTGAAGTGCAAACTTATCTGCTTCTTTTAGCCATGTATTAGTTTGTTTAAGTTTAGTTAAGTCAGCAGAGCAATCCTTATAATTAAATGTTATACCTTGAATTTTATATATTTCTTCTCGTTTTGCAAGGTAGTAGTTATAAACAAATCTAACACAACCAAAGGTTTTATTTATAAGCTCTATTTGTTGTTTATTAGGATAAAACCTAAATTTAAAAGCTTTTTCCATACTTACACCTCATAATTATTGCAACATATGTTGTTACACAAAACAAACTTTTAACTAATATAAGTTATGATACACAAATAATATATGTTATTATTAGAGCGTCCTTATTCATGACTAAAGTCACGAGTGTGTGGAGGCTTTCTTAATCAAAATCCTCATAGCATCACCATACATATTATCTCCAAAATTACAAAAAATATTTAAGGCGTGCATTATTTTGCACGCCTATTTTCAAGGGACGCCTTTACAAAATCCCTAAATAAAGGATGTGGCCTATTGGGTCTTGATTTAAACTCTGGATGGAATTGCACCCCAACAAACCATCTATGATTCTTCAATTCAACTATTTCAACCAACCTATCATCGGGTGATGTTCCTGCAATAACAAGACCCTTTTCCATAAGCTTTGTTCTATATTCATTGTTAAACTCATATCTGTGTCTGTGCCTTTCATATATAACTTCATCCTTGTAGGCCTCATAGGAGAAGGTGCCCTCCTTTATCTTACATGGATAAAGGCCAAGCCTCATGGTTCCTCCCTTTTCATCTACATCCCTCTGTTCTGGCATAAGGTCAATTACAGGATATTTAGTTTCAGGGTCTATCTCAGAGCTATTTGCCCCCTCTAATCCTGCAACATCCCTTGCAAATTCAACTACCGAAAGCTGCATTCCAAGGCAAATTCCAAGAAATGGAACATTATTTTCCCTTGCATATTTAATGGCTAAAATTTTTCCTTCAATTCCCCTATCTCCAAAGCCTCCAGGAACTAATATTCCATCAGCATCCTTTAATATTTCTTTGTAGTTTTCCATATCAATATGGGCAGCATTAACCCAATCTATTTCAACCTCACAATCATTTGCAATCCCTGCATGTCTTAAGCTTTCAACAACAGACATATAAGCATCCTTAAGCTCAACATATTTTCCAACAAGGGCTATCTTTACCTTTTCCTTTGGATTTTTTAATTTTTCTACCATGTTTCTCCAATCAGAAAGTTCAGCATCTAAACACTTTAAGCCAAGTTTTTTTACAACAAGATCATCTAGCCCCTCCTCATGTAAAAGCAAAGGAACTTCATATATAGTATCAGCATCCATATTTTGTATTACAGCATCAGCAGAAACATTACAGAAAAGTCCTATCTTTTCCTTAAGCTCTAAGGATAAAGGCTTTTCAGTTCTACAAACTATTATATCAGGTTGAATACCGATGCTTCGTAGTTCCTTTACTGAATGTTGTGTAGGCTTAGTTTTTAATTCCCCTGATTTTCCAAGATAGGGCACCAAAGTTACATGAATAAATAAAACATTTTCCCTTCCAACATCGTATTTTATCTGCCTTATTGCTTCTAAGAAGGGTAAACTTTCAATATCTCCTACTGTTCCTCCAATTTCTGTAATAACTACATCAACTTCCCTTTCCTTTGCAACTCTATATACTCTTTGTTTTATTTCGTTAGTAATGTGGGGGATAACTTGAACTGTTCCTCCGAGGTAATCTCCTCTTCTTTCTTTTTGAATTACAGACCAGTATATTTTCCCAGTTGTGACATTGCTATTTTTAGACAAGTTTTCATCGATAAATCTCTCATAGTGACCGAGGTCAAGATCTGCTTCAGCTCCGTCATCGGTGACGAAGACCTCACCATGCTGATATGGACTCATGGTTCCTGGATCTATATTTATATATGGGTCAAACTTTTGAATAGAGACTTTTAGCCCCCTTGCTTTTAACAATCGCCCTAAAGAAGCTGCTGTTATTCCCTTACCAAGAGAAGATGTAACTCCACCTGTTATAAAGATATATTTTGTTGCCATAACGCCCCTCCTTTGTATTATTAACTTTTATATTTTACTTCAAAAACAGAAAATTATCAATAAAAAATAAAGGCTTTTCGCCTTTATTTATAGTTTAAAACTATTACCTTTAATTCATTCATTTTAAGATCTTCATTCTTAATTTCAACTACCTGCCCCTTTAGTCTTTCAACATTAGAAAATTTTTTTATAAAATTATCGACATGATCTAAATTAAACTTTAAAGGCTCTGTTTTATAGTGCATTGGGATTACTATCTTGGGATTTAAAAGTTTTACAATAGTTTCTGCCTTCTCAGAATCTACTGTAAAGATTCCTCCAACAGGGATTAAAAGAACATCAACCCTTCCAATCATCTCAACCTGTGCAGGCGATAATACATGACCTAAATCCCCTAAGTGGCACACCCTAATTCCATCAACATCAAAAACATAGACGATGTTATCGCCTCTTTTTTTGCCATTTTCCTCATCGTGATATGTATGAACTCCTGTAATATTTATGTCCTTGACATAAAAATTTCCAACCTTACTTACCACCTCAAAGTTTCCCTTAACGCAATCTATAAAGTTATGGTCAAAATGTTGATGGCTAACGGTTACTATATCTGCTTCAACCTGTGGAAGTGGATATCCTACATTATCATCAAAGGGATCCGTTAAAATTCTTACCCCCTTTGCTGATGTTATCTTAAAGCATGCATGTCCCAACCATTTAATTCTCATGTTATCCCTCCTAAGTTTAACTTAATAATATTCATATGCCTAACTTTTTAATTTTATACTGTAAAGTCTGCCTTGGAATCTTTAAAAAATTAGCTGCTTTTGATACATTTCCATTATACAAAGCTAGTGCCTCTTTGATGAGCCTTTTTTCATATTCACTTACTAATTCCTCAAGCCCCTTATGCTCCCTTTTTATATAATGAGGAAGGTCTTTAGGAGTTATAAAGCCTTCATCCTTTATATTCATTATTGCTTCGATTACGTTTCTAAGCTCTCTAATGTTGCCTGGCCAATCATAGTTATAAAAAAACTCAAGTGCCTCCTGGGATATGCCTAAAATGTTTTTATTAAATTTTCTATTAAATGCATTTATAAAATAATCACATAATTCTATTATATCCTCTTTTCTTTCTTTAAGCTCAGGCAATTGTATGTAAAATACACTAAGCCTATAAAAAAGATCCCTTCTTAATAAACCTTTTTCGATACAAATTTCAGGTTCGACATTAGTTGAGGCTATTACTCTAACATCGACTTTAACTTCCTTTAAATCCCCAATCCTTCTTACGACTCCATCCTCTAAAACCCTAAGAAGCTTTCCCTGAAGTTCTATTGGCATGGAATTTAGCTCATCCAAATATAATATTCCTCCATTTGCCATTTCAAAAATCCCCTTTTTATCAAGGGCCTCTGTGAAGGCTCCCCTTACAGTTCCAAATAATATGCTTTCCAAAAGATTGGAAGGAACTGCAGCACAATTTTGGCTAATTAAGGGCTTTGCCCTTCTATTGCCAATATCATGGATATATTTTACTAAAACCTCTTTTCCAGTTCCTGTTTCACCATAGATTAAAAGTGGGGATGGAGAATTAGAAATTTTTTGTGCATAATCCTTTATTTCTTTTATTTTGTTGCTTTTACCTATAAAATATTCCATTTCTTCACCCCATTTTAAATTTTCATAAAATTATATTAGCATCATATTCCAATATAAACAACAGAATAATTTATCTAAAAATAAGAAAGTTTGTCGCAAGATACTATGACAAAATTTTATGTTAAAGTAAATTCATGACAAGTTTAGTCGCCACTTAAACTTAAACTTTAACTTTAAAATAGCTTTAAGTAAAAAAATAGCACCCAAAAAGGTGCTAGTTTTGTCCTTCTGAAGTTTTAATGTTTAATTCTAAAAGGTTGTCAATATATCCAGTATCATTTGTATTAACCTTATATTCCAGTTTAACCTTCCCACCGTTTTCATCAACATCAACCTTAACAAGGGTTGGTTTAATCATAATGTTTAAAACCCCAAAGGGTGTGCTATATAGGCTAACAGTAGTTTGGCCCTTTTTAAATTCAATATCTGAATTGGTAGTTCCTCTTCTTACAATGCTAACCCTATCCTTTTCCATTTTTAGAGTGGTTCTTGTCCCTTCCATGCCAGAAATTTCTGTCTCATCATATTCAGCAATATATTGACTTCCTGATTTATAATATTCACCTTCTGTAATTAGTTCAACAACTTCCTTTTCTCCATCTATATTTTGAATTGTCTTGACTGAAATTAATGCCTTCTTTTTCATCTTATCATCACCTTTATCAATATTTTTCAATATCTATCTTTTTTATATTTATTATATCATGCTCTAAAAAATTGCCTCCAACTTTTTTAAATTTTTCCGGATTATCGCTAACATAGTATTCATATTGTGCAGCTACATTTTGACTGTTTTCTATTCCCTTTTCAGTTAATATATTTTTTAATTCCAATGCCGTTTCCCTTGCAGGATTAATAAGCTTAACCTTATGCTCTAGCACATCATCAACAACCTTCATAAGAAGTGGGTAATGGGTGCATCCCATAACCAAAGAGTCGATGTTAGAATCCTTAAGGGGCTTTAAATATTCCTCCGCAACCATATAGGAAACCTTTGTATTTGCCCATCCTTCCTCAACGATTGGGACAAATAACGGGCATGGATAAGCATAAATTTCAGCTTCCGGAAGTAGCTTTCGAATGGCTCTTTCATAGGCCCTGCTATTTACTGTTCCTTCTGTCCCTATAATGCCGATTTTTTTATTTAAAGTTGCCTTAACGGCAGCAAAAGCTCCAGGTTTTATAACTCCTATTATAGGAATATCAAAGGATTCCTGAAGGGCATCAAGGCTCACCGCTGATGCTGTATTGCAGGCAACAACTATAGCCTTAACATCCTTGGTTAGCAAAAATCTTGTGTTTTGAAAGGCATATCTTGTAACCGTTTCAGCGGATTTTGTTCCATATGGAACCCTTGCTGTATCACCAAAATAAACTATATTTTCATTTGGCAAAAATTCCATGATTTCCTTAACTACAGTAAGACCACCAATTCCTGAATCGAATACCCCAATCGGTCTTGTATCCAATATAATCCCCTACCTTTATCTGTTACTATATATAATTATACTTAAAATTCGTCCTTATTAATAACAAATACATAATAAAACAACAAGGTAAGTTTGTAAAGAAAAAAATATGCTTTAAGTAAGTGTATATTAGGGTTGGAATGCTAAAAATTGTTTACTTAGAAATAGTTAAAGAATGTTTGCTAAAATATTCAGATCCTAGACAAACTCTCTTTGGCGTTCAGACTTGCAATAATCTCGGCAGGATTAGGGCAGGATTAGAAAAGGTATCTCCTATTAGCTATGGCAATTACAATTGCTTAGCAAATTGAGCAAATACCAGGGAATTGCTTGGCGGTGTGAATCAAAAAATAAATTTTTCAACAGTTTCTCTTAAAATTTTTTGTTATTTAAAACAATTAAGAACTGTCCCTATAAAATTGTTTAATATTTAAAACAATTGAGAACTGTCCCCCAAAAATTAAAAAATTAAGCGGGTGCAAAAGCACCCACTTACCTTTTCTCCTCCACAAGCTTTGAAGCATATCTTATTGCTGCCGCAACTAAGTTGCCGCAATCCCTCGATGGAACTGAACCCCAGCCTTCTCTTTGAACGATATCGTAAACGCCGAGCTCCTTTGCAAGCTCGTATTTTAAGGCATCTGACATAATCCCATGCCTTCTTGACATCTTTATCCCCCCTGTTTTGTTCCTATTTATATTTTCCCCCAAAACAAATCCCTTAACCATGAAATATTTTCAAATGCTACATAGTAAGCTCTCCATTGGGAGTATCTATGATTTTTAATATCTTCTCCTCCGTTCCATCCTGCGCATTAATATACACTAAATATTTCTCTCCCTTATAGGTTCCATAAAACTCGTAGCAGAATACTTCCTTTAAAGATTCCATTGGAATAATCGTTAACCTGACGTTCTTTATATCAAGCTTTTGGCTTACATTTTGCCTTGCCTCGCTAGCTGTTATCCTTGGCTTTGGGATATTCCTTTTTGTATGGGCAATCAAATAATGCTGTGCCTCTATTCCAACTATATCACCATTATCAAGGGCAATTTTTAACTTAACCTGATCAGGATATACTAAAACCTTATCTTGAACATAAACATAGTTTATGACGGCAACATTGTCATATTTTAGAGAATACGTAGGAATCATGGATTCATATCCGTTATCTTCTAAAAATTTTAAACCAATCTTTATTGCCTTTTCTATTTTAATCCTTTGCTTTCCTATTTCTCTTGGGTCAAGCATATAGATTAGGTTACCACCGTTTTTGCTTATGTCGATGTTTATGTCATCGCCCCTTCTACCCTTTACTTTAACAGAAAGGGCATAGGCAGGAACCTTATCGCTGGTCTTGTCGCTATAAATTGAAATTGACTCTACCCTATCCTCTCCTATAATCTTTTTGGCAATTCTTTTAGCTTCTTCTAAAGAAACTTCCTTTTCCTTTAAAACCCTTGGCTTTATATTTAATACGTTTTCTGAAAACGGTCCATCATAAATTAATGTTGGATACTCCTGAAGTTCCTTTGCAATCCTTTCAAATTTCATATCAACCGTTTCCGCAAGGTTCCTTCTAAACATCGATGAACCTGCATCTTTAATTTCCGTCCAGTCTATATTCCCCTCACTTATCTCCCTTTCAAGCTGATGCAGCTCATTGTTTAGGTATCCTGCAAAATCCGTCAGCTTATCAACGGTATTCATATCTGCCTCAGAAAGGCTCTGGCCAGAGTTTATAGTCTTTAAAAGGGCAAAGCAAAAATCACCCACCTGAGTTAAAAATTTTGTTGTCTGAGCTATTGCACTGTGGTTTATAGGAAGGGAATTTAGCTTATCCTGTGCTATACTTGCCTGCCTCCAAATATCGCTAAAAAGTATTAGGGCCTGTTTTGGTGATGATGTTACCCTTGACTTTGACAGAGAAACCTGTATTCCTTCAACGTTTGAAATAAGCTCATATAAGTTCTTTTGATATTGCCCCTGAAGGTAATTTCTAAACTCCTTTCTATCAAGATAAAGCAAAAAGCTATATGTAGATGTTCCAACTACAATTATAGAAACCACAATCGCAAGAAAGGACCTTTTGTTAAACATACTAACCCTCCTATCTGCAGAAAACATGCTTTCCTATTCTTTTTATCACTGGTCTTGACCATATCCACTTATTTGTCGTCTTTGCTGGATTATAATAATATATTGCACCGCCTGATGGGTCCCATCCATTTAGAGCATCGTTGGCAGCCTTTTGTGGTGTTGGCTCCAGCTTTGCATTTATCTGACCATCGGCAACAGCCGTAAAGGCCCCAGGCTGATAGATAACTCCTGCAATAGTTTTAGGGAACCTTGGATCCCTTGTTCTATTAACTATAACTGCCCCTACTGCCACCTGCCCTATATAAGGCTCTCCTCTTGCTTCACCGTTTATTGCCCTTGCAAGAAGGTTAACATCGGTCCTTTGGGGTTTAGCACTTGTCTTGCCTTCATTTATTCCAAGGGCCCTTAAAGTATTGCTACCTACTATTCCATCCACCTTAAGCCCCTTTGCCCTTTGAAACCTTTTTACCGCACCCTGAGTATCTTGACCGAAATAATTATCAGGATTTCCTTTAAAATACCCTAATGCCTTTAGCTTTTCCTCAATTTTTTTAACTATATCTCCTTTAGAACCTACTTTGTATGAAGCCGCTTCTATATCCTTTATTTGAATAACTAATTGAGCTATTAAAAATACTATTAAAAGTGGAAGGAATATTTGAACTAACTTTCTCATAACACCCCTCCTTAAAAACAATTCTAAAGATATTTTTTACATTTTTTTCAATAATATGTATTAAATTAAATATTTTTTTAAGTTTATGTTAATCCTTTGTAATATTAGCCAAATTGCCTTAAAAATGCTATATAATAAAACAAGAGGTGATTAATTTGAAAATTCTATCCCTAACAATTTCAGCAGGAAAGGGGCATCAAAAGGCAGCAGAGGCCGTAAAGGAATACTACATAAGAAATAACATTCAAGTTGAATTTGAAATGATAGATGCTCTAAAATATATAAATCCTATAGTTGACAAGCTAATAATTGGTGGCTATTTAAAATCCTTAAAAAAGACTCCCAAACTTTATGGAAAGCTTTACTACTACTCTGAAAACGAGGATGCTTTAGCCTCCATTTCAAATTTAATTCATGACCTTTTTTCAATCAAACTAAAAAATCTATTAGAAGAAATGATGCCGGATGTTATCCTCTGCACCCATCCCTTTGCAATAGAAATGATGTCGATTTTAAAAAGAAAGGGTAAAACCAATATCCCTGTTGCTGCAATACTTACGGATTATGCACCACATCCTTTTTGGATTCACGAATATATCGATGCCTATATAATTCCAAATGAGGATTTTATAGACGACCTTTTAAACCTTGGGGTTGCAAAAGAAAATATATATCCTATTGGAATTCCAGTATCTTCCGCCTTTTTAACAGAAATCCCTAAAAAAGAAGCAAGGGAAATTTTACAGCTTGAGGATAAATTAACTCTACTTTTAATGGGTGGAGGCCTTGGAATTGGAAATATAAAAGAAATATTTGAAAAACTTATTTTTAGCAATCTTGATATTCAAATAATAGCCGTTACGGGATATAATACCATTTTAAAAAATCAGCTTTTAAATCTTTCGTTAAAATCCAACAAGAAAACTAAAATATTAGGATACACCGATAAGGTTAATCTTTTGATGTCCGCCAGCGACCTTCTTATAACAAAACCTGGTGGGCTTACAATAAGCGAAGCATTGGTTAAAGGACTTCCCTTAATCCTTTCAAATCCTATACCCGGGCAAGAGGAAAAAAATACGGAATATCTTTTAAACTGTGGCATTGCTGCCTATGTTAAAAAGGTAGATAACATTCCTTCAATAATAAACCAGATAATCTCAAGCCCCTTAAGATTAAAATACATGCAGGATATGGCAAAGGAAAAGTCAAAGCCAAATGCAGCAAAGGATGTAGGGGATCTATTAATAAAAATGGCAAAGAAGGAATTCATCTAAGTCCCATCTTTGCCCTTTTTATTGTATTTGAAATTATTTCTAAGCTTTTTAACCTAAGCTCCAATTTATTTCTTTTGTTTCCTTTAAAAGTCTCAACGCTATTTTCCTCAAGGGCCCTTTTTAGCATTTCTTCGCTTTTAGGATCAATTTTTCCTCTTGTGATGTCTATAAAACATAGGGGTGGAAACATGACACACCACCAATTTTTACCCTCCCCATTTCCAAGAACAACCCTTAAGGCCATATATTCCCCTGGAGGAACAACTACATCGCCATATTTTTTTACAGGAAAATTAAAATTTCCTAGATAAACCCTTGATTTATAATCAAACCCATTTTCCTCTAAAACCTTATTGGCAATGTCTTCAATCCTTGAAATGTTTTTAGAAAGTATCTTAAAGCTTTCATTATAATCCTTTATATCCTTAATTTTAGGATAAACTTCCCTTAAAATTTCATCCCTCACCTTTAATTTCACATTCTGATCATCTAAACTGTCGCTGTTTGCAATAACATGGAATCTAATAATACCATCTGTCCTTTGAATTGATCCTACTAAAAATGGCAAGACAAAAACTATAATGCAAATTAAAAGTGCTAAAATCCTTTTCATACTTTGTCCCCCTTATTTTACCTTTAACATAGAGTATTTCCCCTTTTTTAAATTTTATTCACCTTATTACTCCAACTCTTCTTATATAGGATTTAACTTTAAAATTAAATTTTGCATTCCTAAAGGCTTCATCCCAATTTTTTTCGTATTTTTTAAATAGATTATATTTATGCTTTTTCGTCCAGCTCTTTAAATTCAAATAATCAAATCCTATATCCTCTTGAAAATGCCTTACAACCTCTTTAAGTTCTATTTCAAATTGTTTTGATACGCTATCCTGCAAATCCCTTATAATATCAGATTTTAATATATCTTCATTTATTAAATAATCCTCGATATCCCCCTCCATTTCAACATCAACAGTAAATACCAGCCTTCCATTTTCTTCGTTAAGCTTTATTTTCGCACTAGAGGATGTTATGTTATATGATACAATATTGACTTTATAATTAAATAATTTTTTGCCCTCCTTCAGTTTGTTACAAAATAACGAGTATCCCCTTATATATCTGTCATCAAGCTCACCTATATATTTAAAATCCTTTATCAGAGCTACATTTTTTATAGCAATCTCATCCTTTTGCCTTTTAATAATAGGAATCATAGCCATGCCACTGGATTTTATATTTCCCAAGAATTCATTTAAGCTGACGCTAATCATAGTGGCAACAACCATTTCATTTTTTAAAATTCCTATTATATATGAAGGTAAAAGTTTTTCAAGCTTTGGATTAACACCAATAAGCTCCTTGATATCCTTAGTTGCAACTACGAAGGCGGACCTGTTCTTTTTAGGATCCCTATCTATCCAATCTAAAACCTCCTTTAACGATTCCTCATCCCTTAATAATTTTTCACCTAAAATCAAAAGCTTTTCATGACCAAAAAAGGGTTCTCTATTCTGCTTTTTTCTTATCATACCCACAGCCTCTGGAAGGTCCTGTGCCCTTACGGTAATCTCCTCAAGGACATCCGCTTCGCCACCTTGAATCTTTGATGGATTTGGAACTAAAAATGTAACCTCAAGATTTTGATTTTGGAACTCATAAAAAGGCTTTAATTCATTTTCACTTTTTTTGTCCTCAACTTTGTCAACGGCAATTGCATATATAAACATCCTATCCTCAATCTCCGTCTTATCCCAGCATCCTGTTAAAATAAGAGGGACTAATAAAAGCATTATAAGCCTTTTCATCCTCTTGCCCCCTTTATCTTCGATGCGATAAACATAATTATCGGTAAAGCTATTATTGTATAATATCCAAGAAATATAACTAATTTATCTGTAAACTCAAAGGTTTCAGCTATACTATCAGGAATTAAAGAAATTACATATATCATAGGTAAAAACAATATTGCTGTGTGTTTTATCTCCTTTTGTTTAATTAAGTTAGAACCAACTATGCTGTAGGCAAAAATGAGCATTACTATTGTAGTAAATATGAGCACTATCCAAAGGGAAAACAACAAACCTTCAATACCTTCTATGAAGGCACCTGGAATATCTGAAGATTTTATAAGGGATAGCGTAGGATATAAAAGAGTAGTGGTATAATCACCCCCAAACCTTGCAATACACTGGATGAATATTATAACATAAAGTAGGGTTATAAAAGAAATAGCAATTAATGAACTCTTAAGTGCCTTATCAGGCCTTCTTATAAAGGGAAAGAGCAAAAACAAAACCTCAAAGCCCGAAAGCGAAAAAAGACTATCACTAACCGATTTAATTAATTTTAATGGTTCAACCTTTAAAATAGGCAAAAGATTAGAATAGTCGCTCTTTGGAAGGTAGATTAATATAACTAAAACCAGTGTGAAGGCAATCAGGAAAAAGGTCGCCTCAAAAAACCTTGCTATGGGTTCTATACCATTTCGAGTAAGAATCATTGCCAAAATCAATATTGGAACCATGATATATTCAAGGGGTGTTTTAAAAAGAAGATACATTTTAGTAGTTTCACCAAATATCCTTATCTCCATCGCAGTAAAAACTATATAGTAAAGAAATACCGGAAAGGCAAGAATGGTTCCTAAAACCTTTCCAAATAAAAACTTTAAAGTTTCAACCAAGCCAAGATTTGAATATTTTTTCCCAACATCACAGATAAAATAAATTATGAGCATGCAAAATAATCCGCCTAAAATTAAACTGATCCATCCGTTTGTTTCAACATCATTTGCAAGGGTAGCCGGCAAAGTAAAAATCCCAACACCAATAGGAGTTAAATAAACAATAAGACCTACCTGAAATGCAGATATTTTATCATCATTGGGAACCATCTTCATCACCCTGCCTTATTAAATCATTAGGGTCAAAATGCATTGGCCTTCTTTTCATATACCTTAATGGCAGCTTAAACTCTGCATCCTGCATATCTTCAAAATAAAATGGAGCCATAGGTGCAAGAAAAGGTGTTCCAAAGCTTTTTATGTTAACTGTATAAATTAAAGTCCCTATATAAGCAAGAACGATTCCGTAAAGGCCATAAATTGATGCCGCTATCATGAATATAAACCTTAAAAGCCTTAAAGCCGTTGCAAGCTCATAATTAGTTATACTAAAGCTTGAAATTGCAGTTATCGCAACTACTATAACCATAATAGGGCTTACTATTCCTGCAGATACTGCTGCCTGCCCGATAACAAGACCTCCAACAATGCCTATTGTAGAGCCTATAGGCCTTGGCAGCCTAACTCCAGCCTCCCTTAAAAGTTCAAAGGTGATTTCCATTAATATTGCCTCAATAAAGGCTGGAAAAGGAACTCCCTCCCTCGTTGCTGCAATGGATAAGGCAAGCTTTGCAGGTATTATCTGTGGATGAAAGGAAGTTATAGCTATATATAGGGATGGTGACAATATAGATAGTGCCCCAGCTAAAAGCCTTATAAACCTTACAAAGCTTGAGATAACTGGTCTTGAATAATAATCCTCCCCCGACTGAAAAAAAGCATTCATAGTAACAGGAATGATTAGGGCAAAGGGAGAATTGTCAACTAAAATCCCTACCCTTCCCTCATAAATTGCCGCTGCAACAACGTCCGGCCTTTCCGTCGTTTGAACTTGAGGGAAAATAGAAAAGGCCCTCTCTTCTATAAGCTGCTGAAGATATCCGCTATCTATAATGGCATCTATATTTATCTTATCAAGCCTTCTATTTAACTCATCCAAAACCCTTTTGTCTACGATATCATCTATATACATTATTGCGATGTCCGTCTTTGACCTTACTCCAATCCTCTTTTGCTTTATTTTAAACCTTGGATCCCTTACCCTTCTTCTTATGAGGGTGGTATTTATTCTAATAGTTTCAGTAAAACCATCCCTTGGTCCCCTTATTACCGTTTCTGCTGAAGGTTCTGCAACACTTCTTGTTGGAAAGGCCTTTGTTGCAATTAATAGGGCCTTTTCTGTATAATCTATTAAAAGTCCTGTATCACCGCTTAAAACCTCCATAATAAGATCTTCAATAATGTCAACCTCTTTAAAGTCAGTAACAGCCATCGTATTGTCCTTTGTAACCTCAAAAAGCTTATACTTAATCTCATCAAAGCTTGGTGGAACTTCCCTTGAGGATATCATAAGGGGCATTAGGACAAATTCATCTAAAAGAAGCTTATCTGCCATTCCATCAACGTAAAACAAAAACATCCTTATCTTATCATCCCCACCCACTTCAAATTCCCTAAAAACAACATCATCGCAATCCTTAAGGATGGTTTTTATAATCTCTATATTTTCATTTAAGTTTTTACTAATCTTTGTCTTAGATTCAGGGGTGTATGTATATGTAACTTCCCTTTTTCTTCTCATAAAAATCACTCCATCAAGGAAGTATTTTGGTTACAATATAAAGGATAATTGCTATTGCTATAGAAAAAATAGCACAATACTTTGCAAATTTTGCTTCATAATGCAAGGCTCTTTTGTTGTAATCCAAACTGTCATAATATAAAAAAACACTTGAAATTAAAAATAGAATAAAAACCTTGAGATTGAAAACATCCTTTAAAAATTTTATAACCACCTTCACAATATCATCTCCCTCTTTTAGTTTTCCAAACTACACAAAAAATATACAAAAAAGCTGATGGCAAAAGCCATCAGCTTATGTATCTATTTACAAAATCTATATCCTCTTTTTTATCAACATCATTCCCTATCTCAGGGTATTTTGTAAATATTGCCCTTCCTTTAACCTCAAACATATCACAAATCTTTTTTTCAACAGCAGGAATTGTTAGAATGCCAAGGGCAAGCCTTAGTAAAAAGGATAAACCTAAAACTTTTCCCATCTTCAAGGGCTTTTTTCTAAAGGCTATAAGCTCCTCCGCCTTTTTTGTTGCCCTTTCAACAACGTTTGGGTTTAAAAAAACTATGTTTCCTCCTGTAAAGGTCCCTTCCTTCATCTTTACATAGGTTCTTTTAACATCCGGATATTTTTCATCATTAAGGCTTTTGTCTATTATAGGATATCCAACATCTAAATTTTCTCTACTACACTCTAAAACAAAATCCCTAACCGCATCCCCCTTTATTAAAGGTATATCCGATGTGCAAACTAAAAGGGGCCTTTCATAATCGCCTATTGCCTTTACGCTATATTTTATGTTATCCAACATTTCGCCGTTGGATTTAATAAAACCATCAACAACATGCCCTATTTTATCCTTTAATATCTCATCTCCAACAACATATACATTGTCAACAACACCTGAATCCCTCAAGGCATCTATCACATATTCTATCATAAAACGTCCCTTAATCTCTAAAAGGGCCTTTGGTTTTCCATCCTCACCCTTATCCCCCGCAAGAATTAAAGCATTAACCATTAATTACACCCCTTCATTTACCGTTTTAACTAAAAATACATCCTTAATGTAATCCCTTAATCTATTATAACAAACCTTAACCTTTTCTTCATCCTCAAAAATACCGATAACTGCCGAGCCGCTTCCCGTCATTATGCTTCCTTCTGCCTCAAACTCCATCATTATATTTTTAATTTCTAACAATATAGGGTATTCATTTAAAGTAACAGTTTCAAGGACGTTTACCATATTAGATGCCATCATCTTGTAATTCTTATTTCTTATGTATTCTACCATTTTATCTATGTTAGGCCTTTTATTGATTTCATCTAGTCTAAGCTTAGAATAAACTTCCTTTGTTGATATATTTATATTAGGTTTTGCAATGACTATATGTAGATTTTCTATCTTTTCAATAGGGCTTATGATCTCTCCTATCCCCTCCACAAGGCTTGTTCTGTTCATTATTGAGAAGGGAACATCAGCACCAACCTTAAGCCCTATTTCCATCATCTGCTCCTTACTCATTTTAAGGTCATAAAGTTCATTTAAAGCCTTAATAACCCCAGCCGCATCTGAGCTTCCCCCTCCAAGGCCTGCACCGTGGGGAATATTCTTTTTAAGGTGAATTTTGACTCCATAGTCTATACCGAATTTTTTAAAGATTAAATCCGCTGCCCTATAGCAGGTGTTAGACTCATCAAGGGGAATATCATTTTTATCGGAAGTTATGATGATTCCGCTTTTTATTTTTTCTATAGTCAAATAATCATATAAGGATACGCTCTGATTTATCATCCTTAAAAGGTGATATCCATCATTCCTCTTCCCAACCACATCAAGGGATAAATTAACCTTTGCAGGGCACTTTATTTCTATCCTCTCCACACCATCACCTCGCTTAGCTTAAAAAAATTATATATTATTTTCCAAATAACTTCAAGGGACGGTTCATTACAAAATTTGTCTTTAACAAATTTATAATAGTAATGAACCGTCCCTCAAATTATTTCATAAATGTCTTTTTAGGAACTATAATTTTCATCCCTGGTTCGATATAATCCGGATTTTCAATATCATTTAGCTTTACTATATCCTCTACTTTGGTTCCGTATTTTTTTGCTATCTTCCAGAGGGTGTCATGGGGCTGAACAGTATATATAACAAGGCTTGGCATGTTCTTTATCATTTCTGTTATGTCGATTTCATTTAGGGATTTTAATATATCATAAACGCTCTTTTTATAAAGCTTCATATGGCATACAAGGTTAGCCTTTACGTTAACTTCCTTATCGGCAAATTTTTCATAGCTTAGGCTCTCAAGTTTAACTGAATAGGTTGGAAGCATATCTATTTTTGCCATAGGAATATCTAAAGTAAACTTAAAGGGGAGTTCCTCTTCATATCCTTCAAGTTCTGGTTCTTCCTTTGCCTTTACATAAACAAGATTACATCTTAAAATACCTTCACAGGTTGCTTTATCCTCTAAAACCTTAACCTCGGTTATCACTGGCTTTGCATCGACATATTTAACTTCAACAATCGCTTCATCCTCAGGAACAGTTATTCTATCCTTTAAAACCTGTGAATCCGTAGCCTCATCATGGTATGAAAAGCATTTTATGTTTTCCTTCTCAAATTCATACCTTGAATCAGACGAGTAGGCATCCAATATATTTTGTAGCTGCCTAGTCGAATAAACCTTAACATAAATTTCTACATTTGCCTGAACTGAAACTATCTTTCTTTCCCCTTCTTCGTTTTCTGAAACCTCTGCATAAGTTTCTTTAACTTTACACATAACATCTATCTTCATGTTTGGTTTTACTTCTTCAGCTACAACTTCATGGCTAAAGGGGATATCTTGCTCTAACATGAAGTATTCTCCATCCTTACTCTTTACAAGCATTCTTGCCTTTGCCGTTGCGTTGATTAAAACTTTGCCATCAAGAACTTGATAATCCCTCTTATAAACAAAAACCTCTGTTTTAACTATTTCTTCTATTTCCTTTTCAGAAGTTATTTCTGCCTTTATCATGGATTCTTCCTTTACATCCCTTAAGTATTCATCTATTTCTACGCTTTCCCTTAGCATCTGAACATCCTGTCCCTTGATGTCTACAATAGTTTCCTTTGTAGCTCTATTATAAACATGTCCTTTAAGATTAATAACAGCATTAACCCTTATTTTTTTATTTGTAGTAACCTGATATTCCATATGTTCTATTTCTGCTTCTACTTTTGGGCTGTGTTCATTTCTTGCGCCTGGAATTTGGATATTATGGGTAAAATTTGAGGATGCTTCAACTTTATATATGTTCCTTGTATCGTTAGAGGAATAATAAACTCTAAAGTTCATCCTGCCTTCAAGTATTACCCTATCCTCCACTACCTGACAATTTAAAACTACAGCCTCTCCATCACAATAAAGAACTTTAGAAACATCTCCATCCCTTTCGGATATTACTATATCCCCATTAACCATAGTCTGGGATTGGCCTTCTCCTATAAGTTCCTCGTAATTTATTACATCCTTTACATATTCAACTGACAATTTAATCCCTCCCACCCTAATTTACCTAATATAATATATATTCGTAAAATTAAAAATATTACTTCTTTCTTTAAAAATGTTGACATAAAATTTTATTTCTTTATAATAATATTTTGTCGATAACCTTTGTTTATCCCCCTAAAAAATAGCTGCCAAACCCATAACCCCACAGAAAAGCCGCCTTTTAGCGGCTTTTCTGTTACAAAATAAAAAAGAAGGCCAAAAGGCCTTCTTTTTACATTGCTACGTTTTTATTCTTGAATATTATCTGGACTGTTTGCGTCAATATATCTGAATAGCTGTAGGATATCGTTCGAGTTGTATTATCGCTTCCTTCGACCTTTACTATGAATATGTGAGGATATGTTTTCTCAAGGATGCCTTCTTTTACTGTAAACTTTTTACGACCGTTGTTAGCCTTAACAACGACCCTCTCGCCAACATGCTCATCAATATCTTTTTTGATGGCATTTAAAAGATCTCTTCCTCTCATAAGAAACACCCTCTTTCCACTACAATATTTTACACCATTGAGGGTGTTTCGTCAATAATTAATTTAAATATTCTAACAAGTTTTTTATAATGTGTCAACAAAAGAATTAATGTCTTTTTCTACAATCATTTAAATATAACTCTCTTTTTTCTCTTTATTATTCATTTAATCTTTTTATTATTATCAACTATAGAGTTTGACAAGGATTCTATTAGAAATTTATCCCGTAAAACTCACAAATGGCCTTATATATACAATCTGCTATTTTTTTATAGCCCTCCTCATTCAAAAACGCTCTATCCTCCCTGCCTGTCATATACAGGCATTCTAATATAATCCCACTAACCTTGGATTCCCTTAAAATAAAATAGTCCCCAACCCTTACCCCTCTGTTTTTTAAGTTAAGATCTTTATTAAGATTTTTCAAAATAAGATTTGAAAGTTCTATAGCCTCATCATCATCTTTATAGCAATAGGATACACTTCCATTTACCGTATCGTTATAAAAATGATTCATGTGAATTGAAATAAAAAAATTTGGCCTTTCTTTGTTGATAATATCAACCCTTTTTTGTAGAGATAAATATTCATCTTTATCCCTTGTCATAACTACACTGCAGGACTTTTTCTCCAAATATTCTTTAAGATAAAGTGAAACTTTAAGATTTATATCCTTTTCAGCTATATCGGATATATTTCCCGTATCATCCCCACCATGCCCTGGGTCGATTAGTATTTTTTTATTATTAAAGTTATTTAAGATATAATCCTTATCGAGTTTAATAAGCTCTATCCCTGTATAATAGTATTTTAAAACATCCTCATAATTTTTCCCCATCTTTGCCATTGCATCAGCACCATCAAGGCAAACTCCAAGTCCAAGGCCCTCACCTATTTCTTTAACTCCGATGCTTTTTTGTAGAAAATATAGCCTATTGCTCTTTAAATTCAACCCTTCTACAAAATCCTTACCGCTTAAATTTTTATTCATAAATTTTAACTTTTTTATTCTCCCCATTTCATCCCTTTCAACCTCTTCTATAAGTCCCTCTACTTTTTCCTTATAGCTAGCTGAAGGAAGGTTAAAAAGCTCCATTATCCTTTTAACCTCAACTTCCACTTCATCCTTCTTTGCCCTGCATAAATCGCAAAAAACCCTCCTTAAATATCCTATATGGTATCCTAAAACATCCTCAGAATTTGCAGTTGCTCCAGAACAATTTTTAGTATAATATAGGTCAACTATCCTGCCATTGTATTTTGCAATTATCCCCTTTGTTTCCTCAATTGCCTTCTTTAACTTCTCCTTTAACTTATCATCAAGTTTATCAAAATCATCTTTATTTAAACTTAAATCCTCCTTGCACCCTTCTAAATTCCTTATATTCCTTGCAATTTTGCTCCTTATTAAAACAGCAAGGGCCTTTAGGGTTTCCCTTTCATATTCATATAGTTCTTTAATTTTAGCAAATAAATATAAAGCTGCTTCTTCAAGTCCATAAACTTCATCTTTAACTTTAACTTTAATATCCTCCATATGACCACCCCTAAATCTTGTGGGAAGATTCTCTGTATTTTCCTCTGGTTTCTAAACCACCTATACCCTTTTCGCCGGTTATGGTGCTCTCTAAAACTTCATTTGGGGATAAAAATTTTGTTATACTGGAAAAGGCGATTTTTTCGCAGACAAAAACAGGATCCATCGCATGGATTAAAACCCTTGATGGTGAACTTGCAAAATTAGCACCTGCCTCAATCAACACTTCATAATAGGATTGGCAGGCCCCTGCGAATATAACAAGGTCGTCATAGGAGGGTTCATAATCCCTTGCCCTTTTTACAGCCTCAGCAAAATATCTTGAATTTCTATAATTGTTTATATCCTTAAAATTCTGTGTCCCCTTTGCTATGCTGTCGTGCCCTGTTAAAACCAATATGTCGGGTTTTATCTCTCTTAAAAGGTCTATAACTACGTTAGGCTGATCTGATTCTGGAACAAACCTTCCAACGACATTTATACCAAGCTTTTTATAACCTCTAAGGCAAATATTTAAATATTCCTCATCCCCATCGATATGCAAAACCCTACCCGGCCTTCCTACTATCCCCTTTTCTTCTTTAACTTCCCCCCTTTTACCTTTAAAGGGAACTTTCCTGCTTAAAAGAATCTTTTTAATCTTTGCGTTAACCTTTCTATTAAATACCTCATCGTATTCTGCAATCTTGTTAAGATCAGGCCTTAAAAGGTCCTCCCCAAGGGCATCTGCAATTATCCTCAGCTCTATTCCTTTTAAAATATAAAGCTTTGTTCCATCCTCTCTTTTTACGATTTGAGTTATTTTAAAATACACATCCCCACCATAGGATTTTCTTACTACTATATCCCCTACCTTTAACTCCTCCATAAACATACTCCAAAGATTTCTATAATACCATAATATGTAATAAACCTTCCTTTTGACAAAAAAATCCGGGAAATTTCCCGGATTACAAATTATAGGAAAACTCTTTTTAGTTTTTGGTTTTGCAAGAGCCCCGTGAATGGATTTCAGAAAGGCATCTCTCATGAGCTCTAGCAATTCTTGCTTTTCGACTTTGCAAGAGTCCGTAATTCTGCACATGGACGTGCAGAGCCGAGTGGCCGACACGGATGTCGGCTCACGAGGGTAGGACTTTTGAAAACAAAGAAAAGCTTAGAATCGCTTAGCAAAATGAGCGAATGCCAGGGAAATCCTTCACGGGGCTAAGAAAATAACTTTCAACAGTTTTTAATCCAGGAAATTTCCCGGATCAAAAACTTTCTAAAAAGCTTATATACTTATCCTTCTCGTCCAAAATCTCCCTTAGCTTCTTAATAAAGCTTGCCTCACTCCAGCCTGGTTCTTTGTAATAATACCTATTTGCAATCCTCCAAAATCTCTGCGGGAAGGCAAGTAGTGCCTTTAATACTTTTAATTCATCAACGCTAATAGGCTTTACGGCATTATAGTTATCCACTATTAAATTTGCCTTTTCAAGTCTCCAATCAACCCTCTTTAGAGCCTTTACCATTAATGTTGCAAGATCATATATTTGAATTTCCTCTTTACAGTAGTCAAAATCGACGATGTAAACATCCCCATTGTCTTTTATAAGTATATTGTGATAGGTAAAATCATGATGGCAAAGAACTTTATCGTTTAAATCCTTCTGGCATACCCTATTATAGGCATCAAGGTCTAATTTTTCTATCGCCTTTTTTGCAAGTTCTATATAAAAGTCTACGTTATCAAGATATAAAATATCGAACTCCGTCTTTTTCTTGTTTTTCCTTGCGATATCCTTCATCTTGTTTAAAGTTGTAAGCCTTTTTTCAAAGGTATAGGGAAGTTTTCCAATATCATTTCTTGCCTTTAAATTATCCTCTGGAACAAAATTCCTTGCAGCAAGATGAAATTTTGCCAAAGTTTTTGCTGCAATCTTTAAATCCTCATCATTTCTAAAATCGCATTCCCTTCCATCTATCCATTCAGTAACCACATAAAGATCTTCATTTACTATGGCATAGGGAAGTCCCTTTAAAGATAATTCATTTTTATCTATTTTATCAAAACCGTTTTTTATAATATGTTCCTTAGCCTTATATATATACATAAGCTTATGCGGACCGTAATTTACTTTCTTTAAGCATTTGTTTCCCTTGTTAGTTTTAATAAGATATACTCCCCTTTGGGGAATAAGATCCCTTATTTCAAATCCAAACTGTGTAGAAATTTCAGTTTCCCTAACCATTTTACCACCCCCTATTAATGTTTATGTTTTTTTCATCTTCTTTATGAATATTCACCAAGCTAAACATTGATTCATATTATAAATTGTATATATTTTATAGGTGATTTTATGAATATTGGAATTGACGCAAGGGCTGCAATATGGTATAGAGGAACAGGTATTGGAACTTACACATATCAATTACTTAAGAATTTATGCCTTTTGGACAAGGAAAACAACTATCTTCTTTTCCTTCCAGAGGATAAACTCGACTTTGAACTTTATGAGAATTTTAAAATTAAACATATAGAAAAGAGCTATAAAGAAACCTTTTGGGAGGAGGTAGATGTTCCAAACATCCTAACCGATACAGGTATAGAAATTTATCACGTTCCCCAAAACGGAATAGGTCTTCCCTATGAGAAAACTTGTAAATTCGTAATAACCCTTCATGATGTAATTCCATATAAAATGCCTGAAACCGTCGGACCCCAATATCTTAAAATATATCTTCAGGAGATCCCTAAAATAGTTCCCCTTTGTGATGGGATAATAACTGTATCAGAATACTCTAAGATGGACATCCATAAAACATTGGGCTATCCTTTAGACAAAATATATGTAACCTATCTTGCTGCAGAGGATATTTATAAACCAATTAATAAGGAATATTGCAGGAAAATTATTAAAGAAAAATATAGCCTTGAAGGGGACTTTATCCTATATGTTGGTGGATTTAGTCCAAGGAAAAATATAAAGGGACTAATTCAAGCCTTTAGCCTTATAAAAAATAAGATAAAGGGATTTAAGCTTTTGATCCTTGGAAAAAAGGGGCGCTCCTACTACGATTACAGGGACCTTGCCCTTAGCCTCGGACTTAAAAATGAATGCCTTTTCCCAGGATTTATTCCTGTTGAGGACTTACCACTTTTTTATAATGCCTCCTATATGCTAATTTACCCTTCCTTTTATGAGGGATTTGGCCTTCCACCCCTTGAGGCTATGGCCTGCGGAACTCCTGTAATTGCTTCAAACACCACATCCATTCCTGAAGTTTTAAAGGAAGATGCCCTTTATATAAATCCTCAAAATCCCTATGAAATAGCAGAGAACATTTTAAGATTAATTGAGGATAAAAGGCTTTATGAAGATTTAAAACTTAGGGGTCTATTAAGAAGCTCCTCCTACACATGGAAAAAAACTGCGGTGGAGACTTTGACTATTTTTAGCAAATTGTCGAAATAAGGCTCTAAATTTAGGGCCTTTTTTTGTTTTTTGTGATTGAGGTCTAAACCAAAGTATGCTATTATTATATTTAGAATTTAGGGCGGGGGGATATTAATGGACCTTACATTAGTTCAAGAAACAATAAATAAAATAGAAGGAGTTTTGAATTGTAAGGTAGTTTTTGAAAATGATGAAATAAGTGAAATTCATGTTCTTGCAAACAGCTCAAGATCCCCAAAACAGATCGCAAGGGACATAGAATCCACTTTATTTGCAAAGTATGATTATAAGATAGATAAAAATAAAATAAGCATTGCGGTAATCCAATCGGATGATATGGTAACCCCCAAAAGGGTTAAGCTGCATAGCGTATTGGTAAGAACACTGCTAAACAAAATAGAATATTCTGTAATTTTAATGTATGATGGAACTGAATATTCCGTTGAAGGTTCAGGAATAAATACACAAGCAAATAGGAAAAAGCTTATCGCAAAGGCAACCCTAGAGGCTGTAGAAAAAATTATTGGTCAGGAATACCTTTTTGATGTCCAGGATGTCCTTATTAACACCACAAACACAGTAACTGTGGTTACTGTGATAGTTAATGCCCTTGTAACAGGAAATGAAGAGGCACTTGTGGGATCTGCCATTGTAAGAAAGGATTTAAACGAAGCAATTGCAAGAGCAACACTGGATGCAATAAACAGGCGAATTGAAAAGATAACTCAATAGTGTGAAAAAAGGCCGATTATATTTATCCTTTTCCTCTTTAGCGGAGCAACGCAACAGGCAATAGCGGAGCCCTGTTAGCCAAAACGCAAAGGGGGTAATCTGCATGAAGAAAATATTACCTGCAATCATTGCTCTTTTAACACTTGTTTTAGCAGGTGGATCAATATTTTCATGGGTATAAAATATAATCGGCCTTTTGTATTAGGAGGGAGATTAGTGAAAAAATTAAAACAAAACTTATATTTGTTTATTATATATACATTAGCAATAGTCATTCTAATTAGTGCATATAAAACAAATTCTGTTCCTTTTAGTGAAAACTCATTAGGAATATTATTATTTATAATATTATCTATAATTACAGAGTCTTCTTTAGTAATATATAAAAGATTATCAATAAGTCCTGGATTTGCTATTGTTTTTTCATCTATTTATTTATTTGAAACATTTTATGCTATGATTATTGCAGGATTAGGTATGGCGTTAAGAATTTTTAAGCAAGGTGAAAAATACATTCATATACTTAATATTGAAATAAAAAAATTATTATTTAATGTTAGCAATGTAGTTATTTCAGTATATTGTTCATCAATATTTACAAATAAATTTATTTCTCATCTTACAATAAAAAATAACGCCATTATTGATTTTTTAAAATTTTTATTAATTCCATTAATATTTTTAGTAACGCACACATTAATAATATCAATGCTTTTTTCAATATTAACAAGTGATTCATTTTTTAAAATCTATAAATCAAATTTCCTATTTGGATTTTTAAACATTTTTTCTATGGCCCCTTTAGGATATTTTTTAACTTACTTATATAGCACTTCTAACGTTATAGGCGTTATTGTAGTTATGATTATAATTATTTTTACAAGATATACCTTTTTACTCTACATCGAGACCAAATCCAAATACATAGAAACCATCGAGGTTTTGATGCACGCCCTTGAATCAAGGGACAAATATACAGAGGGACACTCAAGAAACGTTGCAAGGATTGTTGAAATGATTGCAAGGGAGCTTAAGTTCAGTGAAAGCAAGATAGAAGAATTAAAGCTTGCTGCATATCTTCATGATGTTGGGAAAATAGGAATAAGCGACGCCATCCTTAACAAACCAGGTAAATTAATTGAAGAAGAATATAACATAATAAAGCAGCATCCTGAAATAGGATACCAAATAGTAAAGGATATTAAAGACCTTGGAAGAATACCAGAAATTATAAGATATCACCACGAAAGATATGACGGCAAAGGATATCCGGCGAGTAAAAAGGGCGAAGAGCTTGGAATTGACGTTTTCATCCTCCAACTTGCAGACTCTATAGATGCAATGATGACGGACAGAGTTTATAGGAAGGCCCTTTCGCAGGAGGAGATTATGAAGGAACTTATGAATAACAATGGCACTCAGTTTCATCCAAAGGTAGTTGAGGCCTATCTTAGAGCCTGTGAAAAGCAAAAATCCTGCAAAGAAAGAGGTTAGAATATGCTATTCATTCTTTCTGCCATTTTAGGAATTATAATTGGTCTTTTACTTAAGGGAGATATTAAAAAGCTTGATGGTTCAGATTTAAAGGGAATATATATCCCAATCATAGCCTTTTCAATTGAAATAGTTTTATTCACCCTTGTTAGAAAAGGCATCATTGAAAGAGGACTTATAACCTACATATTTTATCTTATTCAATTTATTTTGATATCGATATTTGCCTATTTAAATCGAAAAAATAAGGCTGTTCTTATAATTACATCTGGATTTATCCTAAATGGTCTTGCGATATTTTTAAACGGCGGTGCAATGCCTGTAAACCCTGATGCAGCAGTTGCAGCAGGTCTTTATCCTTCTGTAGATAAAATAAATGTTTCAAAGGAAGGATTATATGTTCTTCAAAACGACAAAACTTTATTTTGGTTTTTAGGTGATATTATTCCAATAAAATTTATAAGAGGATACGTGGTAAGCATAGGCGATATATTATTATGTTTTGGACTCATATATTATATTGTTAAAAGCATGAAAAGGGCTGATTAATCAGCCCTATAACCATATCTTTTTAAAGCCCTTTAAGACTCTTTCCTTATCATCCTTATATGCTGCCTTTCTGATAAGCTTTTCTACATATTCATCCTCATCCCACTGCTTTGTCCTTAAATAGTAATCCCTTGAAATATCATAAAAATCCTTAGGGAAAAGAAGATATGCATAAAGAATGTTTATTTCCTCCTTAGTTAATTTGCTTATTTTGTTGTAATTATCCAATATTATATTAATCGTTTCGATTGTAAAGGCGTTATCCTTTAGAGCCTTATTTATAAAATTAGCAAGGTCGTGAACCCTTGTGTCCAAAATACAAAGATCAAAATCTAAAAAATAAACATTATCATCGTTTCCCATCAAAACATTATGATGGGCAAGATCATGGTGGCAGAATACATAGTCCTTTATATGCCTGTCCTGTGTCCCTTTTAAATAATCCACAGCCTCCTTAGATTTTTCAATATTTATATCCACATTTTCCAAAAATATTTTATCGAATTCTGTTTTATAATAGTGCATGTTAGCTATTTCCTTAAACTTTTCAAGATCCTTTATTCTATTTAATAATCTTTCCACCATTTTGCCAACCAAGCTTTTTTTATCGTAATAGCCTATATCCCTTGATGCCTCATGAAACTTAGCAAGGGCCATCGCTACATTTTTTAAATCCAATGGGTTTTGATAAAGAGCCTCTCTACCTTCAACGCAGTCTAATACAACATATACCTCATCGTTATATATTAAATAGGGCTTTCCCTCCTTTGTAAGTCTAAAATTTATAACATAGGGATAATTTTCTCTAATTTTATTTAGGGAATTATATATAAACTCTAAATCCTCTAAAGGATACTTAACCTTTTTTAATATCTTTATCCCCTGATTCGTCGTAAGAACAAATACTGACCTTACGGGATGTGCCTCATTAACTTTTAAATCAAACTCATCGAACATCCTGTCATCTAAAAAAAAGTCAGCAAGGAATTTTTTGTCCTTTGGCATTAAATCCACCCCTTACACCCCCAAAAGGTTGCATTGATTATCCCTTAAAAGTGCCTTTTCAAGTTTCTTTTCGTAATCTATTTCCTTGCCCTTTAAATATTTTGAAACAAGCTTTAGGGTATTATATGGGAAGGACACATAGGCCTTTATATATTCTATTGAATTTAAGTTCAATGCCCTATACTTTTCATATTCAGATACTACTATATCAAAAATCTCTTTTTTGCCTGTCTTTTGAATTCCCCTTTTTATAAGCTTTGCTATATCCTCTTCTATCATATTGTAGCCTGAATCAAATATTTCAAATAAATATATTCCTCTTTTTGTTTTTATCGCCGTATTCTTTGAAATGGTATTAAGGCAAACTTCCCTTTTTTTCATGCTCTCCTCTAATGCTGAAAGATATTGAATACTCCTAAAGGTTTTCATGACTTCCTTTGCCCTTTTATAAATTTCCTCCCAATAGGGTTCAAGGGCAGCTTCAAAGGAGGTTTTATTTTCACTATCCTTTATTCTTTCAAAATCCTTTAAAAACCTTTTATATCGCTCTGTTAATTTCCCCCACCTTACATTTATCTTAACTCCCGGTGATGGAACAAAGCCTTCAGCTGCTCCATGGAATTCAGAAAGGATCCTACAAAACTCTTTAATATTTTTCTCCCCATCTATCTCAAAGGTTCTTCCTTCAACCTTTTCCGTATCGATATATAGCTTTTTATTCTTTATGGTATATAGTTTTCCTTCCTTGTTATATCTAATTTCAATTAGATTTTTAAAACCATTCTTATACAAATATTCCTGCAAAGTCCTTGCAAAAACAATCTGCCACTCTTTGCAATCAACTTCCCTTAACATCATCCCACCCCTAATGTCTTTTTTTCTTTTCTTTATTTTGTATTTCCATCATCCTTTGAATTTCCCTTTCTATTTCCTCTTTTTCTCTTTTTAATTTTTCATACTTTTTCTCAAGCTTCTTAAGTTCCTTTAGTTTTTTAATGTCTTCCTTAATATCCTTTATCCTTTTTTCCATTTCCTCACTCATACCATCACCTTAAAATATTGATTTAAAATTATTTAAAAATCTAAATCTTTCCTTATGGTCATCGGTAACCTTTAAAAGCTTTTTTAAGAAAAACTCCTCATCCCAGGGCTGCTTTTCAACATAATATTGAAGCCCTACCTGCCAAAAGTCCTGAGGAAATTCCATAAAACAATATATTAAATAAAGTTCATCTTTATTTATTGGGGTAAAATTTGAATAAATCGAAATTATATATTCTAATGTATCAATGCTCCAATTGCCGTATCTTAAACTTCTTATTATGATACTTGCAAGATCATGAAGATGGGAATCCATTATGCAGTAGTCAAAATCTATAATGTATATATTTAAAAAATTGTCTATTAAAAAATTGTGGTTGGCACTATCGTGATGGCAAAACTCCTTTAATGCCTTATGGTTTTCCATTATCTCAAAGTATTTGGATTCATTGAGGTTTTTTATAGCATCAAGGGCTTGTTTATAATGAATATCAACATGTCTGAGATAAATTTTGTCAAATTGTGTTCTTTCAGGTTTTGAAACTATAACGGATTTGAAAAATAACAGCTGATTTAGCCTTTTCTCAAACTTTTCCATCCATCTTCCATATAAATTTCTTCCCTTAACCTTTTTAAACTGAAAATTTCTTGATTTAATATGAAGTTCCCCTAATGTTTCAACGGCCCTTTTTAGTTCGATTAAATTTTTAAAATCAACAGGTCTTGAATTAACCCAATCGGTTAAAAAAGCAAAACCTTCAGGTAACTCTATATAATCTTTATCCTCCTTTGTTTTTATCATTGGCAGGACTTTTTTAAATCCATTGTTAATAAGGTGAGTAATACAAGCGATTATAAACTCAAATTGTTCCCTATCATACTTTGAAACCTTTAGGCAATATTCCCTTCCCTTTGATGTTATTTTGTAAACATTTTTGTATTTTTCTATATTTGAAACTTTAATACTATATTTATTTTCTATAAGCTTAATTAATTCTTCCATAAAGCTCACTTTTAAAAGCAATTCTATTTTATAATATGTAAAAATTTAGTTTGTGTGATTAAATCCATGCACAAAATTAGCCTTATTGTAATATAAATAAAATATAAGCATAATAGGAGTGATTAAATGAGGATTGCTATAGATGCAAGGGGATATAATTGGTATGCTGGAACTGGAATTGGAACATATATTCAAAACATAATTAAATATATATCGATTCTAGACAATGAAAATGAGTATATTCTCTATTGGCACGGTAAAAATTATGATGAGGTGGTTAAGGGAAATATAAGGGCAGTTATAACCTCAAGAAGGGGGCATCGTTTTTTTGAGGAATATTTTATCCCCCAAAACTTAGTAAAAAACAAAATTGACGTATATCATCTTCCCCAAAATGGAATAGGATTTCCCGAAGAAAAAAAAACAAAAATAATAACCACCATCCATGATCTCATTCCTTATATAATGCCTGAGACTGTAGGAAAGGGTTATCTTAAAAAGTTCCTAACGGAGATGCCCAAAATCATCCAAAAATCCGATCTTATAATAACCGTATCCAATTGCTCCAAAAAAGATATCATAAGATTTTTTAACGTCTACGAATCAAAGGTTAAAGTGACCTACCTTGCAGCAGAAAAATATTTTAAACCCCTTGATAAGGAGCTTTGCAGAAACTATCTTAAATCAAAATACAACATAAACTTTGATTTTCTTCTTTACCTTGGTGGATTTAGCAAAAGAAAAAACGTAAAATCTATAATTTTAGCCTATTCAAAGCTTTTGAAAAATTTAAGCAAGGATATAAGGCTTGTAATATTAGGACAGGCAAAGGATGAAAAGGATGAGCTCGAGAAGATGTGTTTTGATCTTAATTTAGAAGAAAAGGTTATATTTACAGGATATGTCCCCTACGAGGACCTTCCCTATTTTTATAACGCCTCAACTATTTTTTTATACCCTTCCCTTTACGAAGGATTTGGCCTCCCACCTCTGGAGGCAATGTCCTGTAAAACTCCTGTAATAACATCTAACGTAACATCCATCCCGGAAATCGTAGGCGATGGAGCCCTTTTAATCGATCCTAAAGATATAGACGCCCTTCAAAAAGCTATAGAAGAACTCCTTTCCAATGATAAACTTCGAGAGGATATTGCAAATAAAGGATATGAAAGAAGTAAACTTTTCACATGGGAAAAAACCGTTAAAGAAACATTAAATATATATGGTGCCTGCCACTTGACTTTTTGACATTTGGACATTTCCATTATTTTCCAACAAAAAGCACCAATTACTACATTAAGCAATTGGTGCTTTTATCATTTCTTTTCTTCATCTAACACATTTTTAACATCAAAAACCCCGGCCTTAATAAGCCTAAATATAATTTCCGAACGACATTCTATAATGTCCTCAAGCTTATCTGCAACCTTTCTCATATCAAAAACTATATCTAAAAATTCCTTAACCTCATGGGTTTCATTTATAGTTATATTTTTTATTATACTCGCCGTATTGGCAAAGTTTACACATATATATGATAATTTTAAAAGAACATCCGTTAAGGGAGTCAACTCACATTCCAAAAGATTTTTCGTATTTTCATATTTTAAAATAAACCCTGCCTTTTCTAAATCTTCCCCCATAATTTACACCACAATTTTGCTATACTATATTTTATTCAAGGAGTGCCTGCCACTTGACTTTTTGACATTTGGACATTTTCATATTTTTCCAATTAATTTGATCCTAAATTTATAACTTCAATATATTATCTATTGATATTCCTGCTGAGATAACTCCCTTTTCATCCTCCCTTTTTATGGCTATAAATTTATAAAGTTCGCCTGTATCTAGTCTTCTTGTTAAGGGATATATTTCATAGTCCTTATTGGATCTTACAAAGTCCACATATCTTTTATCTATCTCAAAGATATTAAGACCAATTGCTTCCTTTGTAGTCCCGTATTCAAATATCCCCTTTTCATTAGCATAATAAAGATCGTTTATCCCAAGTTCCCTGCACAGTTTCTTGAGTGAATCGGCATCCTTAGCACCTTTATATTCCTTAATCTTTATTGCTATCTCCTGTAACTTTTTTTGTTTATCTTCGTCTATTGAATCTTCTAAAAAATTGTTGCTAAGATTTGATATATCCGTCATTACCTTATTTAAATTCTCAACCATCTCCCTTTGTTTTTGGAGCATTTTAGCAGTTAATTTTATATACTCCAAAGTTTTATCATGGGAGGTTTTTAATACATTTATCCTTTCCTTTGTAATTTCTACCGAATTCCTTACACCCTTTGAACCCTCTTTTATTTCATCAACCTTTACATCAAGGTTGTTTGATGCATCAAATATATCCTTAAGGGCATCATTAACCTTTATGATAACTTCATTAATATTCTTCATTTTTTCACTGCTGCTGTAGCTTATCTTCTGCATTTTTTCTATAGATTCTTTAATATCATTAGTTAAACTTTTTATATTCATATTAAAGCTTTTTACCTGATCCGATAGTTTTCTAACCTCATTGGCAACAACTAAAAATCCCCTACCCAATTCTCCTGCCCTTGCAGCTTCGATGCTTGCATTCAAGGATAAAAGGTTTGTCTGATTTGCAATGTCATCGATGCTTGTTGAAATTTCAAAAATGCTCTCAGATGTTTTTGTAAGTTCATCTGTAATGTTTAAATATTCCTTATAGATTCCTACAATATCATTAAAATTTTTTAGTATATCCTTAATAGTCCTACTGCTCTCCTCTATTACCCTCATATTTTTATTTGAAAGGTCCTTGGTTTCCTTTGAAATGGCTTCTATTGTATCCATATTATTTAAGATATTTCTAGATTCATCATCAATAAGATTTATACTTTTATCATCCTCCTCTACAAGTTTTACAATTTCTTTTGAAAAATTAACCGTTTCATTAGAGGAATTATTAATTTCGTTAGTTGATATGTATAAATTCTTGCTTGCCTCAGCAAGTTTTTTCGATATTTCTTTTAAATCAAATTTTGCCTCTGAAACAACCGTTTTTTCAATGATTTTTTCCTTTTTGGCTAAATAAAAAGTCATTATAGTAGCAAAGATAGAAGCGAAAACAATGGCAGGAAAGGGTTCAACAAAAAATAACATTATTTTACTCAAGATACTTGTTAAAACAGTAATTCCAATAAGCTTTAAAAACTCCATCCATTCCACCCTTTTCTTTTTAGTGTAATATATTTATTCTACAAAAAAAGATAAAATCCTTCTTAGCAAAAAAACTTAAACTTAGGTGCCAGGCACCTAAGTTTAAGTTTATATGAATCTCTCTAACTCCTCTATATTTGAAATCTTCTTTACAAGATCCTTAATACTCTGGCTTCTATCCTTTGGACAAATCAAAACAACATCATCAGTATCAACAATAAGCATATCCTTAACACCTATGGCCGCAATAAGCCTCTTTTCGCCTATAATCGTAGTATTTCTTACATCAAGAACCGCAGCCTCGCAGTTGGATATTACATTACCATGCTCATCTCTATTTAGGAACCTTTCAAGGGATGTAAAGCTTCCAATATCGTCCCAAACAAAATTAGTTGGTATAACAACCGCCCTGTGGGTTCTTTGCATAACGCCAAAATCAATCGAAATTCCGTCTATCTTTTCATATTCTTCCCTAATAACCCTCTCTTCATCGGGAGTTCCAATATACTCATAAATCCTCATAAGATTCTTATAAAGATCCGGAAGATACTTTTTAATCTCCCTAAGCAGTCTATCACCACTTTTTACCAAAGTTGGTTAAATATTTTTATTTTTCTATTGTTATTATAGCACAATTATAAAATTTTTAGTATGTGTTGTGATAATATAATTTTTTGTCGTATATATTTATAAAGCCTGCCCTAAATTCTAAATTAGGCCAGGCTATTAATTTAATTAATCAATCAACATCCCCATCATCAACGAATCATAAAACTTTCCATTAATCTGAAAATCCCTTCTAAGTAATCCTTCTTCTTCAAATCCAAGCTTTTTATAAAGTCTAATTGCTCTTTCATTATCGCTTCTAGTTCTTAAATTTATCTTTCTAATAATTTTCGTCTCCTTTGCCCAATCAATCATATATTTAATGAGCTCTTGTCCTATTCCTTTACCCCAATATTCTTTTAAAACGCTTACCCCAAATTCTCCCGCATGGGCTAGTCTTTTTCTAGCACCGCCACTAAAAGATAGCGCTCCAATTATTTTCCCATCTACAACTGCAATTATAAACAGAGCATTATCTTTATTAGTAAAACCTTCTATTATGCTTTTTTCTGTATCTATCGTTATATTCAGTTCACCAGGACCAAAGGTCAAAAAATCCGATTCCCCTCCGATTACATTCATATAATCAATCATCGCTGCTGCATCATCGACAGTAATTGGCCTTATGATAATCTTTTTATCATCAATCATTAATTCCTTCATTCCCATCTCCCCTTAAAAAAATTATTTACTTGTTATTTTATTACTACTGTCATGTGATTACAACAATTTTTTATTAAAATATTTTATTTTAATGTATATAATGCTATAATTGTTAATATATGTTAACTGTATTGAAACTTAATTGGAGGTGCTATTTTGTATTCAAAAAAATTACTTATTTTGATAGTTTTAATAACAATTATAATCCTGCCAACAATTTATATAGCCTACAAAAACAGTTTTACATTTAACAATTCACGCTTAGAACCCAAAGTAAAGGAATTAGTAACTTCATATTATGATAATTTGCATAATAAAAATTACGGAGAAGCATTATCCCTATTCGATTATGATGCTTCAGCTTTAAATAAGGATATAGAAAACCTAAGAAATAATCAAGATTATATTGTAAATCTGCCAGCTGAAACTAACGATTGGGTAAGGGGTGTTTATTACAATAACAACGAAAAAAATTATATCGTCGAATCATTGACAGAGATAAGCTATATGAATAGAAAATGGGTTGCAACTGAATTGGTATTTGTTAAGCAAATAAAAGGCCAGCTAAAGATTACTAAAATAATCACTGATGACAAATTCTGCTCTGTTAGAGGCACAAAAGTCCATTTGCTTGGAAGGTGAAAAAACAATAACTAAATGGGGGATTATTATAAAGAAAGTTATAATAACAAACATAATATTATTTTTAACAGTTATAGGGACAAAAATCTGGTATTTCATTGAAGCTAGAAAAGTTAGTCAACTTACACCAATAGGAGTTAGTATGGATTTTAACCATCTTTACGTTCAGGTTAGTAATAATGTTTTTATCGGTTACACAGATTTTTCGATTTACGTTTTACTAATAGGATTATTAATAAATCTTTTCTTTTTATTTAGAACATATAAAAGGGGACTTTAATTTAGTTCCCTTTTATATTGTTATTTTTTGTATAACTTCAATAACGAATAAACCAAAATCCAAAATATGCTAACATAAACAGCCCCGTCAAAATATGCCTTAAAAAGCTGAACGCTCCACCTATCATCTCCAATTATCAGCCTTGCTAAAAAACTATGAATAGCTATCCCATCATTAAGGCTTGGAATAGCTGCGGCTACAAAATTTACGCCCAGGCAGATTGCTGCAATAATGCAAAGCAATATTAATGGAATAAGCGATTCGGAAAATCTAAACTCATCCTTTAATTGTCTTTTCATATAAAAAACATAAAATCCCCAGATTATTAAGGTTAAAATTATAAACCACATAATTATTACCTCCTTATAAATAATCATTAGATAAAGCCCAAGAAATTTCTTTATATAAAGGATACAGCTTATAAAATTTCTCCTTTATGAAACCTTCTATTAAAATAATATCATTATACTTATCATATCTATCTAAAAAAATACCTATTGAAAGTGAAAACATTTCTTTATTTTTGCACAAATCAATATATCTATCCAAATAAGTTTTTCCAGAATTGTAACTCTCATATTTAATATTAGAATGCATACTCCCTATAAAAAATCCTAACTCGAAATCGTTTTTTAATGAATTTATTAACTTTGATATCCTATTATAATTTGCTTTGTCCATTAACTTAATTCTTAAGTTTGCATGCTCTATCACATCCGACTTATCAAGATACAAGTTTATCCACCAACCATTATAATCAATGCCTATTTGCAATTGGGTTACTTTATAAAAAGACATTGTTTCTCCCACAAGTCCAGCTTTTCTATACATGTTATAAATAGCGTCTTTAGATTTTCCATATCCAAGGCGCATATAATCAACATAACCCCCATTAGCTTCTGCAAAAGGAAAATAAACGCTTGTTAAGTGTTCCTTTTTCCAATGGGGATTCAAATCTAATTGTGAACAGTAAGATTTTAAAGAACATTCATGTAACGTTTTAAATTTATCAAAAACTCTTTTTCTTCTGCTAATAGTTTGTGTATCCTCTAATGCTGCATATTTAATATCAAATATATCAAAATCATCATCAATAAAAAATCTACCCATATTTGCGGCCTTTTAGATAGCCTCCCCTCCCCATTTATAACATTATAAGAATAATTAATCAAAATTTTTTATCGGCAATTGAGCGGTTGTGGTATACCACAACCACCCGATTGCCGACAAATTTTATACCGATTTTGCTCTTAATTGGTCATAAACTTTCTTTGCTAAGTAATCAATTATCACATTCCTAAAATCTTCTTCCATAATTATCTTTAAGAACAACTTCTCATTTTCTTCTCTTCTGTTAATAAGAATATCCATAAACGTTTTTGTATAATCTAATTTAAAGTTGTCAAAATCATTGCTATTTACACTTAATACTATATCTTCATTGTTCATGCTGTCTTGTTCTAATTGGTCTAATGTCAATCTATCTGTTTCTGTAAAATCTGTCCCAAACCTTTGATTCAATTTTTCAATAATAGATGACAACTTTGTCTTTTCTTCTTCACGTATTGTCTTACCAAATGATGTGGGCTGTAAAACAGCTTCTCCTTCTTTAACTAAGGATATACTTCCATCGAATGTCTTTTCATTTCTATAATACTCTAAAGCGATTTCATCAGCTAAATCCAGCTTTATTGAATCTGCTTTTGGTAATTTCCTTAATAGGAAATTCAAGTATATATATAACTTATGCAGCTCAGAATCCGCAAATGGTCCTATTTGAAGTATAAAAGAATAAGTTCTTATATACTTTGCCGCTACGCTTTTGAACTGTTCTTGTTGTTCTTTTGTAATGCTCTTAAATCTACTTACAGCTTTATCAAGAATTGAATTAAGCTTTTCCTGCCCTTTAGATGATTTTAACTTGCTATCTAACTCAAGCTTTACAACTTCCAATATTTCTTCATCTGTATACACCTGCATTGCATTTAATTCATTTTGTAAATCATATAAAATATTAGGGTCTGTTGTACACTCTAATTCAGTTACTTCATAAAAAGTTTGAAAAGCCTTCTTTATGTCTTTTGGGTCATTAACAAAATCAAGTATAAACGTATCATTTTTACCCTTACATGTTCTATTTAATCTTGATAATGTCTGAACAGCTTTAATTCCCTCTAATTTTTTATCAACATACATAGTATGAAGCAGCGGTTCATCGAATCCTGTCTGGTATTTTTCAGCAACAAGCAATATCTTATATTCATCAGCCTTAAATTTTTCAGGTAATTCTTTTTCTCTTATTCCGTTGATTCCTTCTTCAGAATATTCTATACCTTCATCAACTACGGTTCCTGAAAATGCTACTAAAGCTTTTAAATCGTTATATCCTTTTTCTTTAATATACTTATCAAATGCTTGTTTGTATCTTACGGCATGTAATCTTGAGCTTGTAACAACCATAGCTTTGGCTCTACCGCCTATTTTATGCCTCGTTACTTGTCTAAAGTGTTCAATCATTATCTCTGTTTTCTGTGCTATATTATGTGGATGTAGTGATACATATTTTGCAATCGCCCTTGCTGCTTTTTTAGCTGGAACCTCAGGGTCTTCTTCTATTCGTTTTGCGATTTTATAAAACGTTTTATATGTTACATAGTTTTTTAATACATCTAAAATAAACCCTTCTTCAATTGCTTGTCTCATCGAATAAATATGATAAGGATAGTATTTACCATCATTGCCTTTGACTCCAAATAATTCTAAAGTTTTTGCCTTTGGAGTTGCTGTAAATGCATAATATGAGATATTTTTTTGTGGACCAAGTTTAGTTATTTCTTTATTGATTTTTTCTTCAATATCATCCTCTTCTTGATTGTCCAGTTTCTCTGCTTCCTCTAAACTTTCCGCTGACAATACTTCCCTTAAAGCAGAAGCTGATTTGCCTGTTTGAGATGAATGAGCCTCATCAATTATTATCGCATAATTTCTTTTTTCAATACCTTTTATTTTTTCAATTATAAATGGAAACTTTTGCAAAGTTGTTACTATAATTCTTGTCCCGTCTATAATAGCTTGTGCTAATTGATTAGAGTTTTTTTCTATTTTTGCAACCATTCCTGCTTTATGTTCTATTTGATAAATAGCATCCTGAAGCTGCTTATCTAACACTCTTCTATCTGTGATAACAATTACACTATGAAATATAGGTTTATTTTCATCATCATGAAGCTTTGCTAATCTGTGAGCAAGCCAAGATATACTATTTGTTTTACCACTACCTGCTGAATGTTGAATTAAATAACTCTTACCTGTCCCATTAATTTTAGTATCCTGTTCTAATTTTCTAACAACATCTAATTGGTGGTATCTTGGGAAAATTAACATCTCCCTTTCTTCTACGACTTCACCTGTGCTATCTTTTATTTGCTCTTTTTTTATAAAAACAAAGTTAAATAAAATATCAAGCAAACTATCTTTTTGAAGCACTTCTTCCCATAGATAATGAGTTTTATAATTACCTTCTACTTCTGGATTACCTTTGCCTCCATTATTACCTTTATTAAATGGTAGAAATACAGTCTCATTCTTATCAAGTTTAGTTGTCATGTAAACTTCATCTGTATCTACTGCAAAATAAACTATTGTTCTCTTTTTAAATTGGAATAAAAGCTCTTTAGGGTCTCTGTCTGTCATAAATTGTAATTTAGCATCATCAACAGTTCGTCCTGTAAGAGGATTCTTAAGCTCTAATACTATAATAGGCAATCCATTAAGCATAATAAGCATATCAACACTTTTATTGTTTTTCTGGCTATAATAAACTTGTCTAGAAACAGTAAATATGTTGTTTGAATATAATTTTAATAATGTATAGTTTAAATTATTTGCAGGCTTATTATATGCAAGTCTTAGATGCACACCATAATCTTTAATACCATGTCTTAAACAGTCAATCAATCCTCTTTTATTTATCTCTTTGTTAATTCTGTCTATTATTTTTTCTTTGTATGATTCTTTATGTATATTTTTTAATTTTTCCAATTCCTTAGGTTGAGTATTTTCTAAAAACTCAAATAAAATTTCTACATCAATTGCATATTTTTTAAAATCATCTAAAGATTGTCCTTTTAATTTACGTTCTCTATAACCGTTTTTTATTATTAAGGCTTCCTCAATATTACTTTCAAAACCTTTTTCTTTATAATCTATTGGCACAAAAATCCCCCCAGGTAAATGTTAATTATTAATATTAAAATCTCTTACATCAATTTTTCCTGTAACAACTTCGTAAATAAGGGATTGACGGTATTCTTTTAGTCTTTCGATTTGTAGTTTTATTACCTCTATAAGTTTAACGTTAAGATTTTTTATCATATCCAAATATTCTACAATTTTCTTTTGTTCATCAATTGGTGGAAGTATAATTGGAGTATTTATCAATCTCTCTCTTGATAATTCTATTTGATTAGTAGCCCCATTAATAAGCGAACTATACACATAACCTTGATAAACTTGAGTTCTTAATAAATAATTTAAATAATTAAAATTCAATAATTCATTTTTGCATCTAATGATAGTTACATGACTATCGGCAATAAAATTACCTTTTAATTTGAATATATTTGCTCTTCCTAAAGTGCCTGTCCCTGTTGAATTCATCATTAAATCTCCATATTTTAACATACCTTTAAAATCATTAATATCTTTCTTACTATCATCTTGAAATTTAATATTTTCAATTTTTATATCATCCCAATAAATACAGGCTTGGTTTATAACTCTTATAGAACTTTCTTCAACATAATCTGGGCTATCACCTCTAGATACAAATTTAGTAAGATACTTAAGAGGAATAACTTCCCAATGCTCTGGTATTTCCCCTATCCACTCTACCCCAGAATTTTTCATCTTTACATTTGGATTCAACCCCTTTGTAACCGCTTCTGTTATTATTGCCTGTCTTTTTTCTTCAACTAAGATTATAAGTTTTTCTTTATCTTTAATAAGTGATTCTATTTCAGAAGTTTTTTGGTCGAGGAAATTGACTATGGCTGATTGCTCATTCTCAGGAGGTAATTGAATAAATATATTTTTCATATCAGATTGAGTAAGCTTATCTCTGGTGCTTCCATTTATATAATTTCCGTAATCAACGGTATTTAAAATATATGTTAAGAGTTTAGCACTTATTAATTGCGATGTTTTTAATACATGAATATGATTATTAGGCCAGATTTTCTCATTAGAATAAAAAGCAACATCTTTAGTTTTATCAAAAAAGGGTGCGCCATCTTCTCCTAATAAAACAACTTCCTCATTAATTATCCAATCATTTACATAATCAATAATACCGTTTGCTCCCCAATAAGGAATATCTCCTTGCATTTTTCCTCTTTGTTCTGAACTTAAAGGAATCCTTTTCCCGTCAAGACAATTTGTAAGGTATTTAAGTTTTTTTACTTCCCAATGCTCTGGTATCTCTCCTATCCATTCTACCCCACAATCCTTATACCTTTCATATCTTTTATATTTCATAACTCAATCACCTTCTTTAGCTTTTCCTGTATAATCTGTTCAAGCTCTATAATCTCCTTCATTATTTCCTCTGAACTTCTTAATGGTTTATATTTGTAAAAATATCTTGTAAATGGAATTTCATATCCGATTTTAGTCTTGCTTTCGTCTATCCAAGCATCAGGAACATGTGGTTTTACTTCCCTTTCAAAATATTCATGTATATTTTCCTTTAACGGAACATTTTCTGTATCTCTTAAATCTGGGTCAGGCTCAGGATTTCCTTTTGAATCTATACAAATATCTGCGGTATCGTCTTTTTCTGATAATGCAGATAATATTGATTTTAAAAGGGATGCACTAACATTTATTTCTTTTTCCTTAAATAGATTCTTTAAAATTTTAATAAATTCTTCTCTTTTTTTATAAACTTTATCTGACTTTATAGAAAATAAAGCTTCAATTATTTCTTTTTGAAGTTTTTTCCCTTCTTCAATTTCTTTAAGTCCTGCTTCTCCTTTTTTCTTTGAAGTTGCTAAGTTCTTAAATGCTGTTTCATTAGGTAAGTTTTTGATTCTTTCTTCATCTATTTTAAAGTTAAGCCTTAAAGGTCTTTCAACTACAATTTTTCTATATCCAAAATCTTCATTATCGAATATCTTGCAATATTCATTCTCTTTAAATTCTCCATAAATCCTAACAATTTCTTCAATTTGTTTTTCTGTAATTTGATTTCTTTTATTGCCAAGACTTTTTTTCATTTTTTCGTAAAAATCAACTGCATTTACAAGTTGAATTTTACCTTTTCTATAAGATGATTTGTTATTTGTTAAAATCCATATGTATGTTGCTATACCAGTATTGTAAAAAAGTTCAGTAGGTAATGCCACAATTCCTTCAACAAGATCATTTTCAATAAGCCATCTTCTTATTTCACTCTCTCCAGAACCTGCATCACCAGTAAATAAAGGTGAACCGTTCATTATGATTGCAATTCTTGAGCCTTTCTTATTTTCTTCTGTTATAGGTTTCATTTTGGAAACAAGATGCTGAACAAATAAAAGTTGTCCATCTGAAATCCTTGGGAGTCCTGCTCCAAATCTACCGCTAAATCCTTTTTCTTCGTGTTCTCTTTTTACTACATCTTCTGCTGGTTTCCATTCAACTCCATAAGGCGGATTAGTTATCATATAATCAAATTTCATATTTGGAAATGCATCTTGGGACAATGTATTTCCTAATTTAATATTATCAGCATTCTGTCCTTTAATTAACATATCTGCTTTACATATTGCATAAGACTGAGGATTTATTTCTTGGGCAAAGAATTCTAATTTTGCTAAAGGATTTAATTCTTTTAAATATTCTTGTGCTATTAAACCCATTCCTCCTGTTCCTGCACATGGGTCATATATTGTTTGCGTTATGCCTGGTTTTGTTAATATATCATCATCTTCCAAAAATAATAAATTTACCATTAATTTAATAACTTCCCTTGGGGTATAGTGATCGCCTGCTTCTGCATCCTCTAAAAATCTTCTTATAAGTTCTTCGAATATTAGTCCCATTTCAGCATTTGAAACTACATCAGGATGCAAATCAATTTCGCTAAACTTTTTTACTACCAGATATAAAAGATTATTTTTATCCATTTTGTCTATTTCTTTATCAAATTCAAAATGTTCTATTATATCTCTTGCATTTCTAGAAAATCCATTAATATAATCTTTTAAATTATCAGCGATATTATCTGGATCAGCTAATAATTTATTAAAATCAAACTTGCTAACATTACTAAAATTACATCCTGACTTTCTATTTAAAATTTCATCAATGGCTTCTTGAGGAAGATGCTTTATTTTTTTATATTCTTCTAAAACCATTGTTTTTGTATTTTCTAAAACACAGTCAAATCTTCTTAAAACACACATTGGTAATATTACATTTCTGTATTCTTCTTTTCTATAAGGACCTCTTAATATTTCAGCTATGCTCCATATAAAATCAACTTTTTCTTTAAAGTTATTCATTCTTATCACCCCTAAATATAATTTTACAATATATTAACATAAATTGAATACTTTATAAAATTTTTTGATTATTCTACAAACTTAAATCATATAACTCTAACAAATCTCTAGCATATGATGTAATTAATTCTATATTAAGCTTATATTATATTAATAGTGATGACACTTGGAATGAGATTATTATATCTGAAAAATTATAAATGAAATAAGTCAAGCCAAAACAATAGATAAAAATAGAGATAAAAATATATTCGTATTCTTTGTATAACCTTATAGACAAAATCATTATTACCCATGATGGTAAGACTGAAATAAAGAGTCCTTATTTTCATAGCAATCTTTTTGGTGGGGGTTATGTCAAATCAAATAATTATAACGTCAAGTGAAAATCCCAAAAGATTAAATGAATTATATACTCAAGCAGTTCTTGATCTTATTAAATCAAGATTTTCTACAAGCCTAGATGAAATAGATTATTTAATCGAAGTTCTGAAAGAAGCAAAAAAACAGGAGGATGTGTAGGTGAAGGTCGCAGCAATATATTCAAGAAAATCCAAGTTCACAGGAAAAGGCGATTCGATAGATAATCAAATTTCTATCTGTAAGGACTATCTTGAAAAGATAGGAATAACAGAGTATTTAATATATGAAGATGAAGGCTTTTCGGGTAAAAACATAAAAAGGCCTGAATTTCAAAGGATGCTAAAGGATGCAAAGGCTAAAAAATTCGATGTCCTTATATGCTATAGGCTAGATAGAGTCAGCAGAAACATTGCAGATTTTGCCCACCTTATTGAGCTTCTATCAAAGCTTGGGATTGAGTTTATCTCGGTTTCAGAGCAGTTTGATACCTCAACTCCAATGGGAAGGGCAATGATGTATATAGCCAGCGTATTTGCTCAGCTTGAAAGGGAAACTATAGCCGAAAGAATAAAGGATAATATGCTTGAGCTTGCAAAGAGCGGAAGGTGGCTTGGAGGGGAAACCCCTACAGGATTTAAAAGCGTCCCTATTATATATACCGATAAAGACGGCAAACAAAGGAAGATGTTTAAACTTGAACCTATTAAAGAGGAACTTGAACTTGTTAAACTTATATTTGAAAAGTATCTTAAGTATAAGTCATTAAGTCAGGTTGAAAAGTATCTTCTTCAAAACAACATCAAAACCAAAAGGGGAAAAGATTTTGTTAAGATGAAGATTAAAACGATACTTAACAATCCAGCCTATGTTAAAGCAACTAAAGAAGTTTTTGACTACCTTGAGGAAAAAGGGATTACAGTTATAGGGGAGCCTAATGGGAAACAAGGTCTTCTACTCTACAACAAAAGAAAAGGCAAAGGAGAGTTTAAGGATATGAATCTTTGGGTGTGTGCCGTTGCAAAACATGAAGGAATTATTGAAGCTAAAGATTGGCTTGAAGTTCAGCGCACCCTTGAAAAAAACAAAGAAAAGGCCCCAAGGCTTGGCAAATCAAAATCAGGGCTTTTATCTGGCCTTTTAAGATGTGCAAAATGCAGCAGCGTCATGAAGGTTACCTACGGAGTGTTAAATAAAAAGACTAATGAAAGGCCCTACTATTATACCTGCACTTTAAAGCTCAATTCAGGCAAAACAAGATGTGATAATAAAAATGCAAAGGGAGAGGAAATTGAAGAAGCTGTAATTGAAACTTTAAAGGGACTTTGTCTTGATAAGAAAAAACTTATAGATGAGCTTTTAAAATATAAGGAAAGTCTCTCATCTAAATCCATAAATGAAGAAATAGAAAGCATAAACATGAAAATAAAACAAAATGAAAAATCAATAGATAACCTTACAAATACCCTTTCACTAACAGAAGATTCTAATTTATCTAAAGTTCTTCTTCAAAAAATAGACTCCCTTTCAAAGGAAAACTTAAACTTAAAGAAAAAACTTCAAGAACTTAAAGATACTCATCAACTTGAAGTTACAAGGAAAAGGAAAATCGATGAATTCGTAAAATCTATGGAAAGGTTTGAAACCCTCTTTGAAAGTGCATCCTTTGAAGATAAAAAAATGCTTCTTAGGGACATAATAGATACAATTTATTGGGATGGGGATAATGGAACAATTGATATTAAATACAAAGAGGCAGGTGATTAACCTGCCTTAGTGATTTTCTTCAAGCCATTTTGTAATATATTGTGCAAACACTGCAAAATCGTCTAGTCTATTTTTTAATACATCAAGAATAATATCCTCATCAACCCTTGTATAGTCGTGAACAAGTATATTTCTAAAGGATGCCATTCCTACAATTTGTTTTGCAAACTGCTCTGGGATAACGCCTTGTTTGTATAAAGTTAATATAGTTTCCCTGTAACTGTCTGGCCTTTCTAAGCCTAAAGAGGATATTATAATGTTTGCAATGTCAAGAACGCATTCTACACATATGTGTATTCCCCTCTCAATTCCCCAATATCTTATAATATCTTCCTTAAGATTTTCTTTATTAACCTCAAAGGATGCTTGCTTTAAATGCAATAAATTTTTCTGAAGCTCTCTAATTTTAAAATTTATCAAATCAACTATATTTCTTGTCACTTAAATCACCCCATTTTTCCTTAAAAACCATGTCCATTATTTCCTTTTGCCTTCTTCTGAAAAACTCCATATCCATATATTCGTCCATAGCCCTTGCTTCAAATAAGACTCTTTCATCTTCGCTTATTTTATAGATATTTTTACCGTATTTTATTACCTGAAACTTTAAGACCTCATTTGCATCGTTTAATATAACAAGGTCGATATCGTCCCTTTTAAAAATATCCATAAACTCTCCTATCAAGTTTAATTTATCGAAGGGTGAATATGCACCCATTAAAACTGCAATATCAAGGTCGCTATCCTTTTTATTGTTTCCCTTTGCATAGGAGCCAAAAATATATATAAGTTTTATGTCAAACTGGGAAAGTAATTTATCGATATTCTCCTTGAGAATATTTTCTACCTCTTGTAAATTACTTTGAATCATAAACTTCACTCCAAAAATATTTTCATAAATTTGTCTAATCTTCAAGAATACTTTCATACTTTAACCATGAATATAGCCTGATGCTCAATTGTAGAATAGCCATGACAGTAAAAACATAAAAATCCGTAAATAATCCCGACAAACCTGCTATACCAAATAAAACCGTAACTATATTTGATACTAAACCATTAACTGGTTTTTTGCTTAAAAAGAAATTCTCTTTGGCTCTCCTAGCAAAACATTCAGAGTGGTATGCATTCATAACAAGGAAATCATAAGCTACTACTAAATCATTTTTATCATTAATAAATCTTTTACAATGGTTGCATATAATAAACTTATTTTCTCCCATTTTAACCTCACCCATAAATTTATTTTGAATAGATTATAGTAGCATCATCAAATTCGTAAGTCAAAATCCTTTCTTTTAATTTTATTGCAATTTCTATGCGTTTTTCGAAAGCAATATCGCCAGTATTATTCCTGAAGGCAATCAAAACATCATATATTTTTTTATCTTTATCATAAGATACATTATGAAATGCATATAAAAGCCCTTGTTTTTTATGTTCATCAAAAGCATCCTTTATCTTCACAAGCTTTTCTTTGTTTTGATAATGTGAGATATTGCCTGCTAAAGCATCCTTGATTACATTATTAATACACTTTTCTGGAGTTGTGTTTTTCAAAGTTAGCTTAAAACCAAGAATTAAAATATTTAATACAAGTAAAAGAATAAAAAACTTTATAATCGGCGGCATTTTCCTACCCATCCCCATCACCCCACAGTATCAATCACTCAAATATTTTTTTAACCTCAATTTTTGTATTTCCAGTTGATAAAATTATTTCTCCATTTTCATCATATACATCTGGTCTTCCATATCTATCGTTTTCTAATCTAAAAACCGTTACTGTCTTTTCTTCTGGCCTTACCATCCAGTATTCCTTAACCTTAAACTTTTCATAGAGATTAAATTTTTCTATGGCATCTTTACTTGCAGTTGAAGGTGAAACAACCTCAACGATAATATCAGGAGCCCCGATGCAGTATTTTTCTTTTATCTTACTTTCATCACAAACAACAAAGACATCTGGTTGAACTACATTTTTAGAGTCCATTGCCGACTCGTTGTTTTCTACAAGTAATACATCTAATGGCGAAACAAAAACACTACATTCCTTTATTGAATTTTTAAGGGCAAAGTATATATTCCCAACAACTCTTTGATGAAGAACGGATGGTGATGCTAAAAGATAAGGCACTCCTTCTATTAATTCATATCTATGCTTTTCATCCCATTGTAGGTAATCCTTATATCGTAACATTTTTCACATTCATCACCCTTTACATTTTTTATTATTCTACAGCCACCATAACCTTTTTGCCCTCAAACACAATTGCCAGTTCTAAAATATCACTAATCCCTAATTCTATTAATTCACTGCTATAGTTTTTGTTTTTTATCTGCTCTAGTGCATTTTTTGCTGCCATTTCAAGGGTTTCCTTTTTTCTTGTGTTTACCTTCTTAAATTCAATTACAATCCCTGGTTTTGATTTATCCTTTGGAATCATCATTATATCATATCTTCCTAATCCGCTTTCCCTGTTAGATTTTATATGATAATCTCCCTCCATTGAAATTAACATTCCTAAGACCAATGCATGGAAAAACCTTTCGCTTTCGCCTTCTATGTCAAAATAACTTGCACTCTTTAGAACATATTCTCCTAAAATATCTTCAAATGTTTCTATGTCTTTATTAATAAGGCTATTTAGCATCAATTCAAACTTATTTATGCTTATATTATCCGTTATCCAAGATAAGATGACTTCCTTATAAAGATACTTAACCTCTAAATTTGGAATCTCTAAGTAGCAATAAATTTTCCCATCCTTAAGGTATTTTTGGCAAATCTTCAGATAGCCGCTGTAGAGAAGAAAGCTCCATACGCTCTCAGAACTTTTATCGACATCAGGAAGAATGATATTCTCGTCAATCCTTTTATATATTTTTTCACCTTTTATCAAATCCTCAAGGTCCTTTTTAACCTCCTGTCCACCTTTTGTTAGAAGCATTTTAACAATGTCGTTTGTGCTTGTATTAATCCAATAGGGTCTTAAGCCTTCATTGTGATTAGAGGTATAGTATAAAACAGACCAAGGATTATAAATCACATCCTTTCCAAAAAGATACCCGTTATACCATCCTCTAATATCATCCATCTTTGATTCTAAGCTGTAGTAATCTAAAATTTTTTCTACTTCCTTTTCAGTAAATCCAAAGTATTCGCTATACTGGTCATTTAGCATCGTATTGACCTTTAAATTGTTAAGACCTGAAAAAATGCTCTCCTTTGATATTCTCAATATCCCTGTTATAACCGCCTTTTCAAGGTATGGATTGTCCTTAAGCCCTCCACTTAAAAAATTTCTCATAAATTCAATGATTCCATCATAAAATCCATTAAGATATCCATTTTGAATCGGAACATCATATTCATCAATTAAAATTACTACCTTTGATTTATGGTGCCTATATAAAAATTCGCTCAAACTCAAAAGGCTCTTTGAAAGCTCTACATCGTCTACTTCTCTTTTTATTATTTTTCTTATCTCCTCCTTGTTATGTTCCGACAATTCGCTGCTATCAAGCAGATAGCTAAAGCCTTCATAAAGTTTACTTACAAGTATCTCGAGCCCCTTTAGTGTGCTCTCCCACCTTGAATACTTTTCATCCTTAAAGGTTAAATATATTACAGGGTATTTCCCCTGCCTTTCCATGATATCCTTATGCTCATATATCTTTAAGCCTTCAAATAAACTTTTATTGTCGCCATTTATATCAAAAAAATATTTTAACATACTCATGTTCAAAGTTTTTCCAAAGCGCCTTGGTCGTGCAAACAATAGAACCTGAGCTCCATCTTCAAGTATTTCCTTTACAAAAAGGCTTTTATCTACAAAATAATATCCATCTATTATTAGGCTTTTAAAATCGCTAATTCCCAAGGGGATTCTTCTTTTCATAATATCCCTCCAAAAAAGTGCCTTTTATATAATTTTACCATAATATAAATACAAATAAACAAGCATATTAATCCATAATATGACAGCCAGTTTATCGCACTTTGGTAAGTCGTGGGTCTGCACGCCATACGAACATACCGCTGTTCCATAGAAAATTTCCCTTTTCAATTAAAGATGCGGCAACGTCTACGTTTGGCTTTTCTATAAAGCGTTTAACCTTGTAAACTCCTTCCTCTATCGTATCACCAACTTCTATATATCCGTAGCCTGATTCCGGCCTTGTGGGGTTTATTCCAAAGGTTACAAGATAATCCCCATCCTGTGCAACATCTATCGCCTTTACGATTGCCCTTTCAAACTCCTCCTGTCCTTCTATGACGTGGTCGGAAGGCAGAACAACCATTGTGGCTTCAAAGTCCCTCTTTAAAAGTTTTATTGCAGCAAGGCCTATGCATGATGCCGTTTCTTTGTTTAAGGGCTCTTTAAATATATTGGAGCTTTTAATTTTTAAAATTTCATTTATCTTATCGACATAAATATTATTTGTTACAATACATATCCTGTCGTTAGGGATTATGTTGGATATTCTTTCAACGGTATTTTCTATCATCGTCTTTTCGCCAAGGACCTTGAGGAACTGTTTGGGTAAATTTTTTCTTGATTTTGGCCAAAACCTAAGTCCTAAACCACCGGATAATATAACTGCATATATCATAAAAAATCCCCCCGCATATTTTTATAATATGCATCGGGGGAATTTTGGTTACAGATTATGAATAAATATCTGAAAACTCGATATTGATTCTTTCAACATAACCATTGGTTATACTTCTATCAACTAAACTTATATCTTTTGTTTCTATAGTCTTTGCAGGAAGAATTACAGTAAATTCGCTTCCCTCTCCTTCCTCACTTGTTGCAGCAATTTCTCCATCATGCATTTCAACTAAAGCTTTAACAAGGGAAAGACCTATTCCGCTTCCCTCATGATTTCTGCTTAAGGATTTATCTACCTGTCTAAACCTGTCAAATATTAATCCTAACTTCTCCTTTGGAATACCAATTCCAGTATCCTTAACTGATATTTTAACATACTTCTCATCGTTGCTTATATTTACAAATATACTGCCTCCTGCATCCGTGAACTTAATGGCGTTTGATATAAGATTTAAAAGTATCCTTTCTATTTTATCCGGATCCACAGCTATTACTCTTTCTTTTCGATCCGTTTTAAAAAATATTTTTAGCCCGAACCTTTCAACATAATCCACAACTGATGACACAATGTTTTCAGCAAGCTTTATTATATCCACATTTTGTGGATGAATTTCAAAATAGCCTGAATCAATTTTGGTTATATCGATAAGATTATTTACAAGGCGTAAAAGTCTATAGCAGTTTTGTTTCATCATCTTAACATACTTTGATAATTTCTCCTGGGTTTTAATATCTTCATTATTTATATAGATTTGCATAAGCTGGACAGCACCCAATATTACATTAAGGGGTGTTCTTAGCTCATGGGATATATTTGCAAAAAATTCACTTCTTACCCTTTCAAGCTCCATAGCCTCATTGAGTATCATCCTGTTCCTTTCAAGTTCCTTCTTTTGTCTCAAATCCCTTATTACAACTAAGGATACAATCTCCCCATCCAAATCAACAGGTGTTGCTGCAACTTCAACGTCAATGATATTCCCATCCATATCTATTATTTTTTCTTCAAGCCAAGGTAAGGTTACTCCATTTTCATAGGTCTCCTTAACCCTTTCCATTACAATTTTCTTAAAATCATCGTGCAAAAAGTCCAACATAGATCGACCTACAAGATTTTCAACCTTTACTATTTCTTCTGCTGCCCTGTTAGCATATAATATAAGTCCATTTTTATGGACGATTATAGGGTCCGGCATCAATTCAAAAAACTTTCTATACTGCTCCTCCTTTTTCTTTAATTTTTCTTCGTATTTTACTTGAGCAGTTACATCAAATATCTGCCATATTCTACCGTAAACATGTTTATCTTTATAAATCATCTTTGTGTAATATTCATAAACTTTACCATCCTTGGTTTCAAGCCTTCCATTTCTTATCCCTTTACTTTTAAATATACCTTCTAATCTATTAAAAAAAGTATCCGGATCCTTTAAATTATTCCTTGTAAAATCTAATATTTTTTCTGCTGCACATTGTTCACCTTCAATTCTAAACATTTTTTTGAATAAGCTATTCATTTCTAAAATATTTTTATCGTCATGAACACAAATTCCACCCTTTGTGGATTCGATGATGGCTTTAAATTTTTCTATGTTTTTGTCCTTTTCCTTTATTATTTTCTTTCTATCCTCTATATCCCTTAGAACACCATATAATCCGCTTAAGTTTCCCTCTTGATCAAAAAAAGGACTAAAGATTGCCTCCACCCACACAAAATTCCCTGTTTTTATCCTCACCCTGCACTCTACCCTTTTGCTCTCACGGGTTTGAATAGCATACATTATTTCAGAAAAAGTTTTTTTCAAATCATCTTTATAAATATAGTCGACTATATTATTCCCTACTACATCTGATGGAGTATATCCTAATATTTTTTTTATATTACGAGAAACGTAAATAATATTCCAAAAATTATCTATGAAGAAAAAAACATTTTGCATTGCCTCCAAAAGTTCTTCAAGATATATGTTAAACATATCCCCCACCCCTATTTAACGTGTCAATATCTATAATTCTACTAAAATTTTCATTTTCCTTCTAAAATTTGTAAAAAATTTATGGAAAATTTATGCAAAAAGGTCGCTATCCGTCGATAGCGACTTATGGTCTTATAAACATCTGTGTCCAGTATAGCCTTCCTTTAGAGTCTTTTGCAACTCCAACACCAATTTGAGTAAAATTAGGATTTAATATATTTCTTCTATGGCCAGCAGAATTCATCCAGGCATTCATAACCTCCTTTGGAGTTTTCTGTCCCATCGCTATATTCTCACCTGCAGCTCTAAATCTTATTCCAAACTTTTTCATCATATCAAAGGGTGAACCATAGGTTGGGGAATAGTGGGAAAAATATTTTTTATTTATCATATCCTGCGACTTTATCCTTGCAACTTTACTAAGCTTAACATTTTCACTTAAGGGCTTTAAACCTACTTTGGCCCTTTCAACATTAACAAGCCTTATAACTTCCCTTTCAAAGGTCCTTGTATCCTGATAAGATTTTTCCTTTGCAAAAACCGCCGGGCTCAAAGAAAGAAAAATTAACAATATACTTAAGCTCTTAAATAGCCTTTTCAAAAAAATCACCTCCACGCTTATTTTGCGTAGAGGTTTTCTTTTTATGCGGATTTAGTAAAGCTAGTTCTTTTTATTTTACCCCAACTATGCTTCAATCGTCTAAACTTAAATATTCCTTCAAATCTATAAAGACTTGTTAGCTGCCTGTAACCGAAGTTTTCTAAAATTGCATATAAAGTAAGCTTTAAAACCTGGCTAAGATAAGGATATCTATTAAAGGTATATTCCTCAAGCAATATAGCACCAATAGATAAAAGTATTCCATAAAGAACAGCTGCTGCAAAGAATAAAATAAAATATCTTACATTTAAAATTCCAAAAATATATGAAAGAGGAATTAAAATATATCCAACAACTTCAATTATAGGGCCTAACATTTCAAAAAAGAAAAAGTAAGGATATGCATAAAGGCCTATCACACCATATTTTGGATTAAAGAACATTTCCTTATGTCTAAAAAGGGAATCCATAAGACCTATCTGCCATCTTCTCCTTTGGCTTTTAAGGTCCCTTAAATTCTCTGGAGCCTGAGTCCAGCAAACCGGATCCGGAATAAATTTAATTTTATACTTTCTTTTTTGTTTTCTCATGAACTTATGGAGCCTTACGATAATCTCCATATCCTCTCCGATTGTTCCTGTTGTATATCCTCCAACTTCAATCGCCACATCCTTTCTAAAGGCACCAAAGGCACCGGAAACTATAAGGAGGGAATTTAGGGCATCCCAACCCATCCTGCCTGTTAAAAAGGCCCTTAAATATTCAATGATTTGAAACAGGGCAATCCTACTCTTTGGAAGATCAACTTTTTGTATAAGCCCCCTTCTAATTTTTGAACCATTAGCAATTCTAACTATTCCACCAACAGCAACAGTTTCCTTATCCTCTATAAAAGGCATTATAACCCTGACTAATGAGTCGGTTTCTAATATAGAATCTGCATCAATTGATGCAAATACAGGATATCTTGAAACATTTATTCCTGCATTTAGGGCATCTGCCTTTCCTCCATTTTCCTTATCTACTACCACAAGATTAGGAATATCTAAATTTCTATATACTCCCTTTATTTTTTGTGTTTTTAAAAGGGTTCTTACTGGCTGATCGATTAATTTAAGTTCAAAGGATTCTATTAGTTTTTCTAAAGTATTATCCTTAGAACCATCATTTATCACAACCACTTCAAACTCCGGATAGTTAAGATACAAAAGGCTTTTAACATTATCTACTATGGTTTCCTCTTCGTTATATGCAGGAACTAGTATAGAAATAGGAATCATATTGGAGGATTTTGTATAATTTTGATAATCAGAATAGCGAATTTTTCTTATATATCTGTATAAACTAAAGGCTGAGAGAATAAGTTGAAGAAAATATATAAAGTTAATAGATATAACATAATATATGATAAAAATATTAAATTTTAAAATTATCTCTCGAATCATTATCATCACCCTTTATATTTTTCTAGGATGTTTGCAAGCTTTTCTTTTTCATAATTTTTATCGTCCCCTGCGATGTGTTGGGCTGCATATAGTATTATGTCCTTTGCAAACCTATCTTCACCCTTCATAACCTCATCGATTGCGTCAATACCACCGGGAATTTTAATAAGAGATATTGCTGCGTTATATCTTACAAACCACACTTTATCGGATAAAGCCTTAACCAGTGGAATTACTGCCCTCTCATCCGAAAATCTTTCTAGAACCTTGGCAGCAACTGCCCTAACCTCCCAAGTCTCATCCTCAAGGCATTTTATAATTTCATCAATAAATCTAACATCCGCAGTATTTCCAATAAGCTTTATCGCTGCAATCTTTTTTTCCTTGTTGTCCTCTTTTAAAAACTTTACTGCAATTTCATTTAAAGAAATGTCCATAAAGTTGGAAGCAGATTTTATAAAAATTGATGCAAGGTAATTATCCTTTGAGTTGAACATCTTTTTATAAACATACTGCTTGTCTCCTTCAAAATCATCTATTATCTCAATCAAGCTCCTTTCGGATAATAGTATATTCCCACTAAGACTTTCAAAGGCTTTAATAAAAGCTTTTTCATCTCCTATTTTAGAAAGGGCCAAAAAAGCATTATATTTAACATCCGTAGATTCTATCTTTAAAGCTTCTAAAATTCCTTCTATTGCCCTTTTGCTTCTAAACTCCCCAAGCTTTTTCAAGGTTAGGGAAACTTTATATATATTTTTGGATTTTAAGTTTTGTAATTCTATATCTACGATTCCTATATCTTCTACGAGCTTTATAAGCTTTTTAATAATTTCTCCTTTATAAATGTTAAAATAATATATTATCCTTCCTTCGAAAAGATCCATCTTTATCTTATCATCTATTATTCTTTTTATTTCTTTAATTTGATTTTCAGTTACAATTCCCTCCTCGAGATTTAAAACCAAGTTATCAACAAAATCAAAAATATGATCTTCGTATTTCTTTCTTAGTCTGTATTTGATTAACTCTATTATTTTTTCAAAAAGTAGATAGAAATAAAGCATAAGAATAAAAATAGAGAAAACAATTATCGATAAAATAACAAATCTTTCCACACTATCACCACTAACCTATTAATTTTTTTATTCTAATATCAAGCTCAACGGGTGAAAAAGGCTTTGTCACATATTCATCAGCACCTGCATTTAAAGCCCTTTGGACATGAGATTCTGATTTGTGCCCCGATAAAACTATAATTTTTACGTTTTTATTTAGTTTCCTTATCTCCTTAGTAAATTCATCGCCATTCATTCCAGGCATATAAAAATCAGTAATTATAAGATCTATGTCCTTATTGTTATTAAATATTTCAAGAGCCTCTTCGCCATTTTGGGCAGTCAAACAATCGTAACCCTTATTTTTATATCTTTTATTCAATATAGATAAAATTATCCTATCATCATCAACGATTAATATTCTTTTCTTATTATATTCTACTATTTGTTTTGATGTTAATACCCTTGCACCGCCCTCTTGTTTTGCCTTTATAAGGGCCTTTTCTGCAAGGCTAAAGAGCTCATCGATGTCCTCCATATCCCTTCTAAACTCTGCAATACCTGCTGAGAAGGTTAAGTTTACTCCATATTTTTCCCCAAGTTTTCTTATCTCCCTCTGCATTTTATCGGCAAGCATTAGAACTTCCAAAAGGGATCTGTTAAAAAACATAAAGGCAAAGGAATCGCCATGAACCCTGTAGATTATATCGCTATTTGCTGTAAGTTTTTTGAATACCTGAGCACTCTCCTTTAGAATATCATTTCCTTTACTTTTTCCTAAGGATAAATTTATTTTAGCCATGTTGTCAAAATCAAGAAGCATGAATAAAAAGGTATCCCCTGCATTTTTAACCCTTAAAAATTCTTTTTTTGAAATTATATCGCCATGATACCTTGAGTAAACTCCGGTAAACACATCATAGATATTGTTTTTAATATAGGTGTTAGAAAGTCTATATATATTTTTAAGTTTAAGCAAAACCTCATCCACATCAAAATTTTTTTCAATATAATCAACTACACCTAAACTTAAGAAATATAATTTTTCTTCTTTAGAACCTTTACCAAAGGCAACAACAGGCATCTTTTTTAGGATTTCTTCGTCGTTTAATATATTTAAAGTAATAATCCCATGACTTTTTAAATCATTATCGATTAATATAACGTCTGGTCTTCTTGAATAAATATAATCAACAACTTCGAAATCATAGTTTTTAATAGAAACTTTAAAACCCTCTAATTTAAGGGATTTTATAAGCTCACTAAAGGAAGGTTCATCTTCTGTGATTATTAAAAATTCATCCTCCCTTAAAAAATATTTTTGAATAATATCTATGCATTCTTTAATGACTAAACTAGCTTTGTCTATATCAAAATCAACAAGTAAATTCAAAAGAGCTTTATGAACTTCAAATAAGGCATTATCCTCCGCCTCCTTTGAAAGAATTGTAATTCTATCTAAAAGCTCCTCCTTCTTGATTTTATCAAAATCTTCTGTTAATCTATTAAAATCTTTTAAAAATTCCTCCATCCTTTTCATCTTATCACCCTCAACACAACTCTTAGTATTATTATACTATTGAGATATAAAAAAAGTATAGGAAAAATCCTATACTTTTATAAAGTTTCTGGATCCTTTTTGAAGTAGACCCTTTTGTCCTCGGTAGCACTATTTTTTATTCTGTCTCTAACCCTTTCTATACAATGGTCTATATCATCAAACATCTTTTCATCTACAATATAATAGAAAAATAAATCCTCTAAATTTCTTGCCGTTTCTAAAATCTTCTTATTCAGCTCTAAAAACTTTTCAAACTTTCCACTTTTTATAACATTTTTAAACTGTTCAAGGTCTATTTCAATCATCTCAACCACATCCTTAAGATCTTCAAAAACACCTGCAATCATAGGATACGGCTTTACCCTTTGAAGAAAGTATTTTTCCTTAGCATTTATGTTATATGCATAGCTAATTTCATATCCTTCAATATTAAATTTCACAAAGCACTGCTTTCCAATAAAGCAGACAACATTTGCCCCCATTTGCCTTAGGAGCATCTCATGCATCGTTTCTTTAACATTAATCTCCTTCATACCCACACCCTCTTTTCTATCTTAATTGGAATAAAAGTAAATAGACAGTTGATATTATTATTGAAATAATCATAAGTGGAAAACCTATTTTAGTAAAATCCTTAAAGGTGATTTTATAGCCTTCCTTTTCCATAATTCCTGCAGTAACGACATTGGCAGAGGCACCAATTAATGTTCCATTTCCTCCAAGGCATGCCCCAAGGGAAAGTGCCCACCAAAGAGGAGTTATGTTTATTCCTCCAATAGCCCCAAGTCCCTTTATAAGAGGTATCATTGTTGCAACAAAGGGTATATTGTCAAGGAAGGCTGATAGGATTGCCGATGCCCAAAGGATTACAAGCCCCGTAAATATTAAGTTCCCTTTTGTAAATTCAATTACAAGTTTTGCAAGCATTTCTATTACTCCAACCTTTTCAAGGGTTCCAACTATGATAAATAGCGATATAAAGAAAAATATAGTTGGCCACTCAACTTCAACTAAAATTTCATCGATTTCAATCCCACTAATTAAAAGAAGAATTGTAGCACCTGATAGGGCAACCGTTGAAGATTCATAGCCTAAATGCTCATGGAGGAAAAATCCAAGTATTATAAGAAATAAAACAGTAAGGCTCTTTACAAGAAGTTTTCTATCTACAATTGCTGTTTTTTCATCTAATTCCATTATATATCTTTTTAGTTCATCTTCAACATGAAGTTCTTTTTTATAAATAGCTCTAATTATATATACGCTGACTATTAAAATAACTATTATTGGTGGTGTTAAATTAATAATAAAATCCATAAATCCAAGCCCTGCCTCTGAACCTATCATGATGTTTGGCGGGTCACCTATTAAGGTTGCTGTTCCACCTATATTAGAAGCCAAAACCTCCGACATAATGAAGGGTATGGGACTTAGCTTTAATAATTTTGATATAACTAATGTCACTGGAATCATAAGAAGGATGGTTGTAACGTTATCCAAAAAAGCTGAAAGAACTGCCGTCATGATACCAAATAGGATAATAATCTTCATCGGATCCCCCTTAACCATTTTAGCAGCCTTTATGGCAAGATATTGAAAAAGTCCTGTCCTTTTTATTATCGCAACCACAATCATCATTCCAACTAAAACCCCAACGGTGGTATAATCTATAAATTCGGTTGCATTACCTTGATCTATTATTCTAATAATAAGAAGAACCATAGCTCCAATCATAGCAGCAACTGTCCTGTTTATTTTTTCTGTAACGATGAGGACAAAAGTAATTAAAAATACTGCAATGGAAATCAATTGTATAGTGTTCATAATCTCCCTCCTTAGTGCCTGCCACTTGACTTTTTGACATTTTGACATTTCCAGTTTTTGCTACATATCCTTCTTTAAACAAAAAAATTATACCCCTCTTGGGGGTATTTGTAAAGAAAATTATAGATATTCCCTTTGTAATATTTCACCATCTACGCTTATTGTAACAACTTTAACAGGTATATTAACGCCTGCCCTGTCCCTTGCTATCCTTGCTGCCATAGCAATTCCGCTGCAGCATGGAACCTCCATCTTAACAACTGTAATTGACTCTAAATCGTTGTTTTTAATAATCTCGGTAAGCTTTTCTGTATAGTAGTCGTTATCATCAAGCTTTGGACACCCAACAACAACAGTTCTGTCCTTTATAAAGTCGTTGTGGAAGTTGCCATAGGCATAGGCTGTGCAATCTGCAGCGATTAAAAGGTCTGACCTATATAGATACGGTGCAGATGGTGACACAAGTGCAAGCTGCACAGGCCATTGTCTTAGCTTTGATGCTACCTTTACGTTTTCATCCTTTACCTCTCTATTTATCTGCCTCATCATGCTTCCAGGGCATCCCCCAATGTGGTGATGAGCATTATGATGAGCAGGCTTTTGGTTTTTCCCGTGATTTTCGTTTTCCATTCTGCTTAGATGCTCTTCAACCGCCTTTTCATCGAATTCATCGGCTTCCCTTTCTATAATCGTTATAGCACCCTGTGGGCAGTGTCCAAGGCATGCTCCAAGTCCATCACAAAAGCTATCCTTAACAAGCTTTGCCTTTCCGTCAATGATTTGAAGTGCTCCCTCTGCACAGTTTGGAATACAAAGTCCGCATCCATTGCACTTTTCTTCGTCTATGTGAACAATTTTTCTAATCATAATAAAACCTCCCTTCAAATTCTAAGTAGATTATACATAAGTTTTTTAAAAAATTTATGTGATTTATGTCATATTTACATAAAAAAGTAGCACTATATAGTGCTACAAAAGTTCAACTATAAGAACTATTATTGCAAGGATGATTCTATAATATGCAAAGGGCTTTAAATCCTTCTTTTTAATATACCCCATAAAAAGCTTTATAACAAGCAGTGCTACGATAAAGGATACTAAAGTTCCTACAAAAAGGGTTATCCATTCTATTGAGCTAAAGGCAAGGCTGGATTTTAAAAGCTTTAAAACTGATGCCCCAACAAGGGTTGGAATTGCAAGGAAGAAGGAAAACTCAGCCGAAACCTCACGGGAAAGCCCAATAAGTAAACCTCCTATTATCGTTGAGGCTGACCTTGACATTCCCGGCCATAGGGCAAGGCATTGAAATAATCCAACCAGTGCAGCATCGGTATATCCCATTTTATCCGTATCATTTATTCTAACCCTTTTTAGCCTATTTTCAGCAATAATAAGAAGTATGGCACCAAATATTAGGGCAATAGCAACCGATGTGGGATTAAATAGATATTGATCAATCTTTTCTTCAAACAAAAACCCTAACACTGCAGCAGGCAAAAATCCCACTACAACCTTAAACCAAAGGGAATAAACCCTTTTAGCCTGTTTTTTATCGTCAAAGCTTGGGAAGATTTTATTCCAAAAATAAAATATAACTGCAAGTATTGCTCCAACCTGTATTACAACGTCAAATACATTTGCAAACTCACCTGTAAAATTTATATATTTGTTGGCGATTATAAGATGGCCTGTTGAGGATATAGGCAAGAACTCTGTAAGACCTTCTATTATGCCAAGTATTATAGCCTTTAAAATCATGTTTATGCTCCTTTCTTCATTACTGAAACGGCTCTAAACTTTATAGTATATGAATAGCCCTTTTTAGTTTTAACCTTTGCAATATAAGCTTTATTTGTAGCCAGTTTTTCTATATTTTGCTTTATCATTGCAACTTTAACATATTTATCTGAAGTTCCTTCATAGTATTCCTTAATATAATTATTATTTAAAAGGAACATAAATGCATCATAATATTTTTTATTGTTAAGGAGGCTTTTATTTATTTCATAGTAATAGTTATCAATTTTAACCATAGCAAAGCCGCGTTTATCATTAGTTTTTGATTTTCCCATAAGTATTGCAGCAATATTTAACTGCATATCGGCATCCTTTACAAGAACGTCTGGAGTTATTCCTACTTTATTGATTTCTTTGTCAAGAGGAGAATAAAATTTTTGTATCGTAAGTTTTAACATTCCTCCATCGGAAAGGGGAACAAAACCTTGAACTGTTCCTTTTCCAAAGGTTTTGTTACCTACTATAAGCCCCCTTTTATAATCCCTAATTGCTCCTGTTAAAACTTCAGAGGCTGATGCACTGTTTTCATTAACAAGGATAATAACTCTTTTACCGTTAAAAATCTCACTATCCTGTGATTCTAATTCTTCTGTGTAGTCTTTACCCTTTAATAAAACTATATTTCTCTTTCCAACAAAATATCCACCTATTACCCTTGCAGTTTCCAAAAATCCACCTGGATTATTTCTTAAATCTATTACAAAACCATCTAAATCAGAATTTTTTTCTACGTAATTCCTAAAGAAAGAATCTGTATCTTCACCAAAGCTTGAAATAGTTATATATCCAAAGTTATGCATTCTTTTAAATTCAACTGTTGGAAGAACTATTTTTCTTCTTGTCACTGAAAACTCTAAAACGTCTGTTCCTCTTTTTACCTTTAAATTAACTACTGTTCCTTCCGGACCCCTTATTAGCTTTACTGCGTTTTCTACCTGAAGGCCCGCAAGGCTTGTCCCGTCAGCTTCTATAATAACATCCCCACTTTTAAGTCCCACTTCCTTTGCAGGTGAACCTTCAAATACTGTCATTATCTTAATGCCTTCATCAACCCTTTCGATTTGAACTCCGATGCCTGAAAAGGTATTGTTTACACTGTTTATAAAATCATTAAATTCTTCTTTAGTAAAATACTGAGTATAAGGGTCATTAAGAGCCTTTATTACATCATAAACATTATCTGCCTCTAATGCGCTTTGTGGAACATCATCGACATAGTAATATTTTAATATTTCCTTAACCTCATCAACCGTCGCTGCAAAGGCAGTTACATTAAAAGTAATAAAAATAATAAGACTTAATAGTCCAGTCCACAACCTCTTTTTCATATCATCAACTCCTTCAAGTGCCAGGCACTTAATATTTAAGTTTTTTAAAATTATAAATCTTTTTTGGCCTATAAGTCAAATCTTAATTTTAAGTGGATAGTGTCAAGATATTGTAGGTTAATTTTTATAGACAACCCCCTAAAATGTTTAAAATCAAGACTTTCGTAAACTTTTAAACTTTAAATTATATTTTCATATTTAATTGATTTTAATATCTTATACATTGGCGTTACTTTTCCAATATTTAATATTGTTATATTATTTATTCCTTCTCGTGAAGAATTATTTATTCTTTTAATTGTTTCTTTTATCTTCTTTTTATTTAATCTAAATGTTTCAATATCTTCCTTGTATATAC